>DPKX01000236.1 GCA_003542295.1 Candidatus Atribacter hydrocarboniphilus | reverse complement strand
CGACGTGAGAATCTCATCCTTTTATATATATATGAAGAAAGAATCTAAAAGATGAGATCCTCACGGCTTCGAAATACGAAGCCTCAGGATGACACCTGCGGTGTCAGATGAGATCCTTACGCGGGAAAGCACCAATCCGGATGACGGTAACGTAAAACGAAATTATATTTTCAGGATAGACTCTTATGCCATTTTGGCAGCACTAGTTGAGGATAAAAATTCAAATTCGACATGCCATGGCATGTCGCTACATTAAAAATTTTTGTAGGGATTCTTGATGTGAGTTTTCAGGATCGACTCTTTTGCCACCTTGCCTCACCAGATGAGAGTGAAAAAAAGAGATTTCATGATATTTTTTAACTTATAAACACTGTTGGGGTAGACAAAACAAAGGTTTTAAGAGTATCCTTTTAAAAGGAGGTTCCAATAGACGATGAAAATAGCTTTAGGTTGCGATCACGGAGGCTATGAACTCAAGGAAGATTTAAAAAATTTTTTAATAGAACAAGGATATGAAGTCATTGATTATGGGACCAATAGTCCTGAAATGATTGATTATCCTGATATCGCATTTCCCTTGGCTAAAGATGTAGCCAAGGGAAAGTGCGAAAGAGGAATTATCTGTTGCGGAACCGGTGTTGGTGTCTCAATAGTTGCCAATAAAGTTCATGGAATTCGAGCAGCCAACTGTCATGATACTTTTTCGGCAAGAGCGTCAAGAGAACATAATAATGCAAATATTCTCACCCTTGGAGGAAGAGTGATTGGAAAGGGTTTAGCACAGGAAATTGTCCAAGTTTGGTTAAAATCAGAATTTATCGAAGGTCGACACCTGAGACGTATCAATAAAATCTCGGATTATGAAAAGCAATGAACGCTCGACCGAATTGGGATGAATATTTTATGTCAATTGCCGAGTTGGTCAGTACTCGGTCAACTTGTTTAAGAAGAAAAGTTGGAGCGGTTCTGGTTCTTGATCGAAGGATTCTGGCCACTGGTTATAACGGTGCTCCTAGTGGATTAGCTCATTGCACTATGGAAACCTGTTTGCGAGGGAAGCGACAAATTCCTTCCGGAAGTCAACAGGAACTCTGTCGAGGGCTACATGCTGAACAAAATGTTATAATACAAGCAGCCCTTCATGGGGTGAGTACCAAGGGATCAATATTATATTGTACGCACAAACCCTGTTCTCTTTGTGCTAAAATGATTATTAATGCTGGGATTTCGAGAATTGTCTATCAAAATCCCTATCCTGATCCCTTGGGAGATGAGTTGGTGAGCGAAGCAGGCTTAGATGTTTGCATATTTAAAGGTGGGTGTGAATCGTGACATTCCTTCATTTAATCGTGGCAAGCTTAGGGGCATTTTTCCTATCCTTTTTATTTACTCCATTGATAATGAAGTTTTGTCAAAAAAAGAATCTTCTTGATCAACCTGATGGAAATCGGAAAATCCATAGCACACCAAAATCCCGTTTAGGGGGAGTGGCGGTTGCAGGTTCCTTCTTCATTTCCCTTCTTCTTTTCCGTTCTTTTCTGTCATACCCAATGTCTTTTTGGTATATATTAGGATTAGCATTAATTTTTCTAACCGGCTTTTTTGATGATATTTTTAATTTACCACCTTGGAGCAAGGTATTCGGTCTTGGTATTGGTACTCTTATTCTTATTTATGACGGAGTGATTATTGAGTTTATTACTCTACCATGGAATGTTCTTTGGTACATCGGAGTTTGGGGAATTCCCTTTACTTTCTTCTGGATTTTAGGCATTACCAATTCCTTAAATCTTATCGATGGAATGGATGGCTTATCCAGTGGAATTGCCGCCATTGCTGCCTGTACTTTAGGGATCATTGCTCTTCAACATGGGAGGTGGGAATCAGCTCTTATTTCTTTTTTACTTATGGGTTCTGCAATTGGATTTCTTCCTTATAATTTTCCTCCAGCTAAAATATTTATTGGTGATGGAGGAGCGCTCTTTTTTGGGGGTGTTTTAGCGACGGTATCGGTGGAAGGAGCTCTCAAAAGTGCAACAACTTTTACTTTAACTGTTCCTATTCTTATTCTAGGGATTCCAATTCTCGATACATTTTTTGCCATTGTCCGTAGAAAAAAGAACAAACTACCAATTACCAGGCCGGATCGTGGTCATCTTCATCACCGGTTATTAGAAAAGGGCTTAACCCAACGAGAAGTTATTTTACTTGTGTATTTAATTAGTGCTAGCCTCAGCGTCCTGGCTATTTTAATTGACCGCTTCTTAGCGAATAGCACCTATTCTCTCCTGCTCACCTTAGCATTATTCTACGTCTCTTGGAAATGGGGAAAACATTTGGGTGTAACGGAGCTTTCATGTGGGACTCAAAGAACAGAAAAAGTTTAAAATTGCCTTCATTGCAGGAACCCGCCCTGAAATAATAAAAACCGCACCGGTTTATCTTGCTGTTGCTCGCCAACCAGAATTACAGCCGGTTTTTATTAATACCGGTCAACACCAAGAAATGTCTCACATGTTTTTGAGCTTGTTCAATATTATTCCTGATTATGACCTCAATATTATGAAACACGGGCAATCACTCAGCTCTTTAACTGCATCTATTCTTCAGGAATTAGAAGCTATTCTTCAAAGTGAAAATCCCAATTGGGTTTTGGTTCAAGGCGATACAACTTCAGCTTTTTGTGGTGCCTTATCAGCCTTTTACCAAAAGATCGCCATTGGTCATATTGAAGCTGGACTCCGTACTGGGGATATCTACAGTCCATTTCCTGAAGAAATGAATCGAATTTTGGTTGGACGTTTAAGCACCTATCATTATGCTCCTACCCAAAAAGCAAAAGATAACCTTTTAAATGAAGGAATTTCACCGAACAAGATAATGATAACTGGAAATACTGTCGTAGATGCCCTTCATTGGATTCAATCTCAAGATAAGCAGCTTAGTTCTTCAGATATAAGCCGATTATTATTATCCAATCCTAATCAAAGATTGGTTCTGGTAACTGCTCATCGGAGAGAAAATTGGGAGGGTGGCATCGCGAACGTAGCAGAATCGGTAGTTCGTTTAGCCAAGCGTTTTTCAGATATTGTTTTTATTTTTTCAGTTCATCCTAACCCGGTGGTAAAAAATCAAGTATATGCAATTCTTTCTAACCAGGCTAACGTTTTTCTTCACGACCCACTGGATTATTTTGATTTTATAAAAGTATTAAGCCAGAGTCTGCTGGTGATTAGCGATTCAGGTGGTGTACAAGAAGAAGCTCCGTCTTTAGGAGTTCCGGTTATAATTACTAGGAGTACGACCGAAAGACCTGAAATCCTCGGAACTGGTATGGGGTATTTAGCCGGAACCGACCAGACTACTATCATTGACCTTGCTACTGAACTATTGACAAAAAAACTAGCAAGAAAAGCTCAAAATATTTTTGGAGACGGATTTGCCTCGCAAAGAATTGTTCAATCTATCCTTTTTTCCCTTGGAAAGATACAAAAAAGACCGGATGAATTTGATTATTAACTATGAATATCGACCAGTTTTTCCCGCTAATTCTGCTGCTCGTAACCGAGCTAATGAACGCTTAAGGGCAGCTTCAGCTCGAACAAAATCTGTTCCTGGAGTTTTTTCTTTAATTCGTTGCTGGGCACGAGTTGCTGCTTCTTGGGCTCGAGCAACATCAATGGTATCAGCACTTTCAGCGCTGTCGGTAATAATAGTAACTTGATATGGTGTAATTTCTGCTGCACCACCACTTATAGCAACATATTTTTTCTGGTCATCAATGGTTGTATATTTTAACACACCGGTGAGAAGCTCTACCAAAAAAGGAGCATGACCAGGAAGAATTCCTCTTAATCCGTCAGGACATTCGAGAGTAATCGAATAAATGTCGGGATAAATAGAAGTTTGCTCTGGTGTTACAATATGGAGCTCCATTTTTTTCATTCTTTTTTCAGATCCTTCACTCGTGCTTCTACTTGTTCAATGGTACCGGTCATATAAAATGCTTGTTCAGGCCAATCATCACATTGACCTTCGACAATATTTTGAACACCAACTAAGGTCTTTTCTAAGGGGACAAACTCTCCAGGAATACCGGTATAGTTTTCGGCTGCGAAAAATGGTTGAGTAAAAAATCGTTGCAGTTTTCGAGCACGATTGACAATCTTTTTATCTTCGTCAGAAAGTTCATCGATTCCTAAAATAGCTATGATATCCTGTAGCTCAAGATAATGAGCGATAATTTTTCTTGTTTCCTGTGCTAACCTCCAATGGGTGTCTCCAATAATCAAAGGATCAAGAGCTCTTGATGTTGATTGGACTGGGTCAACGGCTGGATAAAAACCTTGTTCAAATATTTTCCTGGAAAGAACGGTAATGGAGTCAAGGTGGGAAAAGGTGGTTGCTGGAGCTGGATCAGTCAAGTCATCAGCTGGAACATAAACCGCTTGAACCGAGGTTATTGATCCATTAATGGTTGAGGCAATTCTTTCTTCAACCATTCCCACTTCTTCTGCCAATGTCGGTTGATATCCAACAGCTGAAGGTAATCGTCCCATAAGAGCAGATACTTCTGATCCTGCCTGAACATAACGAAATATGTTATCGATGAATAGCAACACGTCTTGAGAAAGTACATCTCGAAAGTACTCTGCCATAGTAAGAGCAGTGAAAGCGACCCGAAAACGAGCTCCAGGTGGTTCGTTCATTTGGCCAAAAACCAAGACCGTGTGACTAAGCACCCCGCTTTTTTGCATTTGAAGGTAAAGCTCATTCCCTTCTCGAACTCTTTCTCCAACACCGGCAAAAACCGATACCCCACGATGTGCTGTAGCCGTCCGATGAATAAGCTCCATAATTAAAACTGTCTTACCAACGCCGGCACCTCCAAATAAACCAGTTTTGCCTCCGGTGATATAAGGACAGAGCAGATCAATGATTTTTATTCCTGTTTCAAAGACTTGAGTTGACCCTGATCTTTCCGTCAGAGGAGGAGCTGAACGATGGATAGACATTTTTTGTTTAGCTTTAACTGGTGGTTTTCCATCCGAAGGTTCTCCTAAAACATTGAACATTCTGCCCAGAGTTTCTTTCCCAACGGGAACTTGGATGGGATTCTCGGTGTCTATAACTGCAACTCCTCTTTGGAGACCACTGGTATCCTGAATAGAAATACACCTCACTAAACCATCTTGGAGGTGGCTTTGAACTTCAAGAACTAAGGGTTTAGAAGGGTTCTTGAGATTTCTTCTTTCGATAACCAGGGCATTGTGGATGGAAGGCATCACTCTCGAATTAAACCTTACATCTACAACTTGGCCGATAACCTGTTCAACAATACCTGTATTCATTTATTTCTCTCTTTCAAAATTATTCGTTCTTTGAATTTAAATAGTCCCCAATACTTGGGAAGCGCTGGTTACTTCGTTCAGTTCCTGAGTAATTTTTTCTTGACGTCTTTTTTGATAAGCTACCCGTAAAGAATGAATCATGTCTTCAGAATGGCTGGTCGCTGCATCCATTATTTTTAAACGCGTTGCTTGCTCACTTAAAAATGATTCGATTAAAAAGACATAAAGCTGACTGGCTATGTATTCAAAAGTTAAACGTTCAACGAGAGTTCGAGTAGTACTGAGAATGTCGGTTCTTAAGCGTAAATCCGCTTGGATTTCAGTGGGTAGATTAATTCCCTGCATTGGAATTGGGATCACCCTTTGGATTATTGGTCGATATTCGTTGACCGAAAGGTATTGATTATGAGCAATATAAAGGTGAGAGAAAATTTGTTGATCATGAAATGAATGAACTGTGTATAAAATTTCTCTGACATCCTGATAATGAGGAGTTTGATGGACTGGGAGAGGATGAGTTAAGAGGACCTCATAAAGGTTTTTATGGAATTGGTTTATTCCTTGAGTTCCCAAGATGACCAGATGAGGTTTATTCCCTTCATGCTCTTGATCATCCATAAAAGCTTTCATTTTATGAGCTAAAGCGATATTGAATCCTCCAACCAACCCTTTATCGGAAAAAATCCCAATGAGAGCAAATCCTCGAGGAGGGTGAGGAGTAATTAGTTCTTCCTGATAATGCAAGTGGACAATTTCATTTAACCGAAGAAGGGAATTGGAAAAAGTTTTAGCGTTTTCCAGAATTTTTTTTCCTGTTCTCCAGCGAACTGCTGAGATAGTCTTCATGGCTCGAGTTACATGTTGAATCTGCTTAATTAAATCAATTTGCTTTTTAATATTTTGTAATTTAGCCAATGGTTATTTCCTTTTCAAATAAAATTAAGTTTAAAATAGAAAGCATTAAGATTGAAAGGATCAGAAATAAAAAAAATCCTAATAAACCTTCGGTCTAACTTTGAACATTTTCTTGAAGAAGAAATTGTTCGGTAAAAGTGCGAATAAATTCTTTAATTTCTTGCTCTAATTTTGAATCTAATTCTTTATCTTTACGAAGTTCATTTAATAAATCAGCTTTTTTGAGAGCTGCTGTTTGATAAAGATTCCCTTCCCATTTTTTCACGAGATGAAGCGGGACATGATCAATAAGGCCTTGTGTTGCAGCGTATACAGCTAGTATTTCCAAGGAGATATCCAAGGGTTGGTATTGAATTTGTGTTGTTAATTCTAAAACTCTTTTTCCATGCTCCAATTGACGAGAAGTAATAACATCCAATTCCGAACTAAATCTGGCGAAATCTTCTAACTCGAAATATTGGGCTAAATCAAGTCGGAGGCGACGGGCAACTTTTTTCATAATTGGTGTTTGAGCTTCTCCACCAACTCGTGAAACCGAAAGACCAATATTGATAGGCGGTAAAAATCCTTTGGCAAATAAATTGCTTTCTAAATAGATTTGACCGTCGGTAATGGAAATAATATTGGTTGGGATGTAAGCGGAGATATCACCCTCTTGGGTTTCTACGATAGGGAGCGCAGACATTGACCCGCCTCCTAGGTCATCGGATAGTTGAGCGCTTCGCTCCAATAACCGGGAATGAAGATAAAAAACATCTCCTGGATAGGATTCACGCCCTGGGGAACGCCTCATAAGAAGTGAGAGGGATCGGTAGGCAACTGCATGTTTAGAAAGGTCGTCATATATAACTAAAACATCCTGGCCATTGTTCATGAAAAATTCTGCTATAGTACATCCACTGTAAGGAGCCAGATAGAGGAAAGCCGGAGAATCTTCGGCTGATGTTGAAACAATGATGGTGTAAGCAAGAGCGTTATATCTTTTTAATATATCAACCATTTCCGTAATTGCCGACAACCTTTTTCCAATAGCCACATAGACGCATAATACATTTTTCCCTTTTTGGTTAATAATAGTATCAATGGTGAGGGTGGTTTTCCCGGTTCTTCGATCACCGATAATTAATTCCCTTTGTCCTTTTCCAAGCGGAATCATGGCATCAATGGTTTTTATACCTGTGAAGAGTGGCCTATGGACCGGTTGTCGTTGGATGACATCAGGAGCGTGCATCATAATCGGTCTCTTATGACGGAAATCAGGCGCTGGATTACCATCTAAAGGATTTCCTAATGGATCAATTATACGGCCCAATAATTCATCACCAACCGGAACTTCTAAAACTCGATTGGTGCGAAATACTCTATCTCCTTGTTTTATGAGAGAATGGTCTCCAAATAGAATACAGCTAATCCGTTCTTTTTCTAAGTTAAAGACCTGTCCTTTTAAACCATGAGGAAAAATCAACATTTCACCCATCATAGCTTCTTTTAAACCGGCGATGGATATCACTCCATCCTGGACCTCAGTTACTTCGCCAATTTCATTAATCTCCGGTTCGGGGATATATTCTCGAACAACTTGTTTGGCTTTTTTTAAAGTATCAGTTAAAATTGCCATTAAATCATGCCTTCCTTTATCTTATCGAGCTGAGTTCGTAGGCTGCAGTCGATTAGCATTTCTCCAAAGATAATGATGATTCCACCTATGAGAGAAGTATCTACTTCTTCTTGGAAAATCATTTGATCGATATTCCCGATTCGGGATAATTTATTCTTAACTATATTTTTTTGCAATTCGGTCATCGGGAAGGGAGTGATGAATTTAACTATTTCTTTATTGCTGCTGTCCATATTGCACATCCGATTTAATTTCAATTTTACCAATCGCTTCTTCTAAAAGTTGCTCAATCAGTTGGTCCTGTTTGGATATATCAATCCGTTCATGAAGCAATTTAGCCGCCATTTCAGTTGAAATATCGATGATGTCCAACTTCAGCTCAGAATAAAGTTTGTCAATTTCAATTCTGGCTTTTTCTTCGGCAGTTTGCTTAATTTTCTCGCTTTCCTGGTAAGCCTCGTCGATTATTTTTGATTTAATCCTTACTGCTTCCTGGTTGGCAAGTTCTTGCATTTCTTGGAATTTAATCTGAATATTTTTACTTTCTTCTTCATATTTTAAACGCATCTCTTCAGCTGCTTTTTTTTCTTTTTCTATTTTCTCCATTTCTTCACGGATGTGGTTTGATCTCTTATCAAGAGCTTGAACCACTGGTTTGAAAAGAAACCGGAATAAAAGAGCAACCAGGACGAGAAAATTGATAATTTGAAAAATTATACTTCGATCAATACTTATCATTGTTTATAAAATCCTCATTTAAAGACATATTTAAGTAAGGGATTAGCAAAGAGAAGAATCAAAGAAACCACTAATACATAAATTGCTAAAGATTCGAGTAAAGCAAGACCAACAAACAATGTTCTACTGATTGGTCCGGTTGCCTCAGGTTGTCGGGCAATTCCTTCCAGTGCTTTCGAACAAGCTTTCCCTTGGCCTAAAGCTGGAAAAATAACGCCAATAGCTATCGCAAAACCTGCAGTAAAAACCGTAACACATAAGAAAAGGATTTCTCCTTGCACCTTTAGTCACCTCTTTTGGATAAATTTAATGGATTCTATCACTACCAAAGTAAAAACACAAACTTATAAACTTTTGCGGAACGATAAATATCAAAAAGCTGCTAGGGGGAGGGTTTAATTAAGTTTCGCCTTCTTTTTCAACTGCAGCGCTTAAATAAACAATGGTTAATATTGTAAAAATATAAGCTTGGATGACCCCAGTAAAAATTGCAAACAACATCATTGGTACCGGAACAAATATTGGAGCAAGAATAAAAAGGATAGCAATGACAATTTCTTCACCCAGTATATTACCAAATAAACGAAGAGCCAGTGAGAATGTTCGAGTTATTTCACTTATGATATGAAAGGGAGCCATCACTGGGGAAGGTGAAATATAAGTTTTTAAGTAGTTTTTCCATCCCTGAATTTTTACTCCATAATAAGGAACTGCAGCAAAAACTATTAATGCCAAAGCTAAAGCCGTGTTAAAATCACTGGTCGGGGCTTCTAAACCGGGGACGAGACCGGTAAGATTAGCAGCTCCTATAAATAATGCTAAAGTACCAACCAGGGGGAGGAAAATTCTTCCTCGAGAGGGAGCCATATCATCAATCATGTTCATGATGCCTTCCACAAAAAGCTCCAATAAATTTTGCAAACGCCCGGGTAAAAATTGTAGTTTTCGGGTGATAAGTATTGAAACCAGAACTAAAAAACCCATTACCAACCAGGTAGCTATCACTGTCGTTGTAACCGGCAGGGGTCCAATCATAAATAATATATGTGGTCCTAAATTTTCCATATCACTTTCACCTTTAAAAGAATTTAATACTGATAATCCAGACTGTCAAGAAGTAAGTAATAAAAAAACCCAAAAAAAATAGGAGTATATCTGGTTTTAAAAATTTCAGAATGATGATGATGAAGACTCCAGAGATCACTAAACGACCTATAAGACCAGAAAAAGGCTGGTTTTTTTTAAAATAAATTAATTTTTTGACATTCCAAGC
>DPKX01000284.1:142-4841 GCA_003542295.1 Candidatus Atribacter hydrocarboniphilus | reverse complement strand
TGGCGGAAAATCATGATTGCCGCTTTGGAAGAAGTAGGAAACGAATATAAGGCTGCCGGGAAAATTGCTGATTATAAAATTGTCAACAATATAACCAATGGTGATGCAACCGAGCAAGCCAACATTTTGCGTGATTTTATATCCCAAGGTGTAGATATTATTATGGTTAACCCCAATTCGCCCGACGCTCTGAATGGTGTCATCAGCGAAGCTCAGGATGAAGGAATCTTAGTTATTGCCTATGATGCCACCGTCACTGCTCCTAATGTTCTTAATGTAACCCTAGACCATTATGCCTGGAATACTAAAAATGCTGAATACATTTGTTCAACACTACAAAAAGGCAATGCCATCCAAATTTACGGCTTGGATGGTCATCCAGCAAACAACGATCGAATTCGAGCAACCGATGATGTTTTGAAAAAATACCCGGACATTAAATTAATTGCCAATACTACTGGTGGTTGGGATCAAACCAAAGCTAAAGAAGTAGCAACCCAGATTATTGGCTCCGGGCAGCAAATCGATGCAGTCTTTACTCAAGATGGTATGGCCTTTGGTGTTCTATCGGCGTTCCTTGATGCCAACAAGCTTCCCAAAGTCATGTTCGGTGATCCAGGAACCGCTTTCTTTAAAGAATGGAAGAAATTAAGAGATCAGGGTGCCGATTTTAAAGCTTGTGCTCAACCTAACCCTCCAGGAATCGGCGGGACGGCTTTCCGCATGGCATTACAGCTCTATAATGGAAAGAACTTCAAACCAGGAATATTAGTTGACAATACCTATTTTTACAAAGTTGGAATGTTTATTACTGATGAGAATTTCGACGAAGGTTGGGAGCTTCTAAAAGATCAACCCGATGATTTCTTGTTAAGCGAAATTATGTCAGAAGATCAGGTTGCCGAACTTTTTGAGTAGAGGAAATATTTTTCAAAATTGATTTGTCAATTGATAGGGGAGGTCAGTGTTATTGACCTCCCTCTTTGTTGATGGAATAAAAAGAAAATTATTTTTATCTTTTTATGAGGTGAGTGATGGCTGTGTTAGTCCTGGAAGCCAAAGGTATTAAAAAGAGATTTGGAGGAGTTGTTGCTCTTTCCAATGGAAATTTACGCTGTTACCAGGGGCGAATAACTGGTCTTTTAGGAGCGAATGGTTCAGGAAAAAGTACTATTTCCAAGATTATTACCGGTGTTTATTCTGCCGATGAAGGAGAGATAATTTATAATGGTAAGCCGGTAAAATACCGTAATCCCAGTGAAGCCAGGAAAGATGGAATCGCAATGGTATTCCAAAATCTAAGCTTAGTGCCAGATTTGACCGTGTGGCAAAACATCGTGCTGGGCGCTGAACAAAAAAATGGAATTTTTTTAGACAATATCCATGCCAAAGAACTCTCAGAAAGAATTTTAAGCCAACTGCTCCCCGACTTGGATATCAACAAAAAAATAAATGAACTGAACCCGGGAGAGATGCAAATCGTTGAAATAGCCAAGGCAATTTCTGAAAATCCTCAGCTTCTCATTCTTGACGAGCCAACCGCGGCATTAGAACAAGCGCAAGTGAAAAGCCTCTTTATATCTATGAAAAGTTTGGCACAGAAGGGAGTAGCAATGATCTTTACTTCCCATCGGCTCTGGGAAGTTATGGAAATATGTGATGATGTAACCATTTTTAGAAATGGAGAAAACGTAGCCAACATCGATTTTACCAAAGAAGGACGAGATCCAGAAAAAATTGTGAGCTATATTACTGGTGAAACCCAAAAAGTAACCGTTGAAAAAAAATTAAGTTTGAATACCGATGAAGTCATCCTTCGAATAAAGAATTTAAATTATGGGAAAATTTTAAAAGACATCTCTTTTGAGTTGAGAAAAGGAGAAATCTTGGGAATCGGAGGACTGGCTGGTCAGGGACAGAACGAATTGATGTTGGCATTAGCGGGGAGTTTTCCTGGTCTACGTTGTGATGCAGCCATTATGGACAATAAAATCCGATTGAATAAACCGGCAAATGCAATAAAAAATGGAATTTTATTGGTTCCAGGTGATAAGCATTTAGAAGGTTTATTTTTAAAACATTCAGTGTTGAATAATATGATTTTCCCGAAAATGGGAAATCAAAATCACCCACTCTTTATTCCTTTCAAAAAATATCGAAATGAATGTGATCAAGTTATTGATGTCCTGTCTATCAAAACTTCCAATATTGATATGCCGGTTGAAACCCTATCCGGTGGAAACCAGCAAAAAGTTGTAGTCGGGAAATGGCTATCATTTGATACCAATGTTCTATTGCTGGCCGATCCAGCTAAAGGAATAGATATAGGAGCAAAAAGAGATCTCTATCAATTTATCGTTAACCAGGTTCGCGATAAAAAAATGAGTGTTATATTATATGCGAGTGATAATGAAGAACTAATTCAATATTGCGATAGAATATTAATCAGGTACGAAGGCCAGATTGTAGCAACGCTTGAGAGAGATGAGATTACTGATGAAGCCATTATCGCTTGCTCAATGAGGATAAAATAAAAGATAGGGCGTGAAGAAGGAAATGAGCAAAATAATTAAAGCCGAGCAAGGAACTTCCTTCATCAAAGGTATATTTAAGCCTGAATACTCCAATTTACTGATTCTCATTGTGATGTTTACTCTGACCGCTGTACTGCAAAAGAATTTTTTTGAAATCAAGGCGATCGTTCGAAATATCAACGCTTTTATGCCATTAATACTTCTCACCATGGGTGGAGCTGTTGTTATCATTTCTGGCGGTTTAGACCTCTCGGCAGGTTCAGCACTTTCACTCTTTACCTGTGTCTTAACAACTGTTATGAAGAAAAACGATCCTGTAACCGGAATTTATGCTTTGCTTATTACGTTTGGAGTGGCAATTTTCGTTGGAGTTATTAATGGTATAGGGATTGGATATTTAAGAATCCCTCCGGTGATTGTTACCTTCGCCACATCTTATATGTGGTTGGGAATTGCTTTATTCTTGCGACCTACTCCCGGCGGGGAATCGGTTGATTGGTTTAAGGGCTTTTATAATTTCAATTCAGTACAAGGGGCACCGGAAATTTTGAAAAAATTTGGTAGTTATATACCGCCAGCTTTAATCCTCATTATAATAGCCTGTTTTCTTTGGTTCATTATCAGTAAAACCAAAACTGGACGATATATTTATGCAGTGGGAAGTAACAATGACAGTGCGTATGCCAGTGGAATTAATACCGCAAAGATTCAGTTGATGGCTTGCATTATTAATTCAATTTTTATCTTCTTAGCAGCTTTATTTTTTGTAGGCCAAAATCAATCAGGAGACGCCCGCATGGGAGACCCCTTGACTTTGAGGGCTATTGCCTCAGCTGTGGTTGGTGGAATTGCATTAACCGGTGGCCGTGGAAGCGTCTATTTTGCCATAGTAGGAGCTTTGATTATGAGCTTTGTTAATAAGATTATCTTTTTTGCAAATATTCCCAATGCTTACCAAACCTTGGTATCTGGTTTAATCGTTATCATCGCCATTGCCGGACCAATAGCTTATACCCTGTATAACAGAGAAAGAGCTTGAGGAGAAGAGAAGAAATGGGAGTTGAACTAAACCGACCGAAGTCAATACCTCAGATAATTTTTGAAAAGTATAAAAAAGTGGTGGTCGCTTTTACCTTAATCATCCTTCTCTTTGTTTTGGGTGAAATTATTTTATCCAATTTTTTAAGAGTGGATCAGGTTCTGTTAACCTTAAAACTCGCCTCATTTACTGCCTTTTTTGCGCTTTGCCAAATGATTGTTATTTCTGCCGGGGGTGGTGGTCTTGATTTGTCAGTGGGGTACATGGCCACCATGACAGCAGTATTCACTGCTAGTATCATGGATGGTCAAAATGGAAATCTCTGGATAGCGGTTATTGTTGCTTTAGCCTTCGGAATTGCCGTTGGCCTTTCCAATGGATTGTTAACTGCCTATTTAAAGCTTCCACCCTTAGTTGTTACCATGGCTATGGCTAATATCCTTCAAGGGATTATTAATGTATATACCGCTGGAAGAAATATTACCGGTAAACCATCACCAATTTTGACCATTATTGCTGCTAAGTCCACCGGTAGTTTTCCGAATGTGGTATTTATTTTAATTGTTCTCACAATTTTAGTTATGATTGTATTAAATAAAACCAAATTAGGTATGATTCTTTTCGGTGTTGGTTCAAATGAAAGAACTGCCTATTTAAGCGGTTTTAATGTCAAATTGGTGAGATGTGTTGCTTTTACTATTAGCGGAGTTTTAGCTAGTCTGATAGGGTTGTTGTTGATTGGAAATATGGGTATTGCTTTCAAAGATATGGGTTCGAATTATGTTATGCCCAGCATTGCTGCTGCAGTGGTTGGTGGTGTTTCTTTATCTGGCGGCGATGGGAACTATTTAGGTGTTATTTTGGGAGCTATCTTTTTGCAAACACTTACCAATCTCTTGATTGCTATGGGGTGGGGAGATGCTGGGAAGTGGTTAGGATTTGGAATCGTCCTCTTTGCCTTTCTGATTGTGTATGTAAGTAATAGAAGAACCCGGTAAAGAAAAATCACTCATCACTGATTACAGTATTTACAGGATTGACCATCATGCCACTTGTGTAGACCTTCATGCTGCCTAGCAGCACCAGATGACCGATGAAAATACAAGATTCGACATGCCATGGCATG
>DPKX01000284.1:0-137 GCA_003542295.1 Candidatus Atribacter hydrocarboniphilus | reverse complement strand
GCCCCTACAATTTTATAATCTTTTGTAGGGGCTTGATTTATCATACCCGTGGGTTTACAGGATGAACCATCATGCCACTTGTGTAGCACCAGATGAAGATGAAAATCCTTTCAAAATCCGTCATTCAGACTGTGTCA
>DPKX01000262.1 GCA_003542295.1 Candidatus Atribacter hydrocarboniphilus | reverse complement strand
ATGTGTTTCAACAAGTTCAAAAGGTTTTGGAGCCAATAAAAGAATGAGCATTTTTCTTAAGGAAAGTGATCTCAATTCAATGCGGCGTAGTGGTAGGATTTTAGCTGATGCTATAAAGGAAGCTAAAAAGCATATCTTGCCAGGAATGAAGACCGCTTTTATTGATGAAATAGTTGAAAAATTTATTGTTCAAAGGGGTGCTAGGCCAGCTTTTAAAGGATATCGTGGTTTTCCGGCTTCAGTATGTATTTCCATCAATGAACAGGTAGTGCATGGTATCCCGGGAGAAAGAGTTATCCATGACGGTGATCTGGTAAGCTTAGACATTGGAGTTGATTACCAGGGATATTATACTGATGCTGCTTTTAGTGTCGTAGCTGGCAATGGCAATGGTATAGCTTATCAGCTGGTTAAGGTTGCCAAGGAGTCCCTTTTTGAAGGAATACAGAAAGCAAAAGTGGGAAATCGCATTGGTGATATATCCAATGCGATTCAAAAATACATTGAAAAAAATAATTTCTCGGTCGTTCGGGATTTTGTTGGTCATGGATTAGGGCTCTCACTTCATGAAGAACCTCAAATACCAAATTTCGGACCAAGAAATCAGGGTCCGTTGATAAAAAAGGGAATGGTATTAGCCATTGAACCCATGGTCAACGAAAAAGGTTTTCAAGTACAAATATTAGACGACGGTTGGACAGTTGTCACTCGTGATCAAGGGCTTTCAGCTCATTATGAACATACGGTTCTAATAACCGAAGATGGACCGGATATATTGACCATGGATAGGAGAGGGGATGAATAGAATACATGGCCAAAGAAGAATTTATTGAAGTGATTGGTACAGTAGTCGAACCCTTGCCCAATGCTATGTTCAGGGTGGAGTTGGAAAGTGGAAAAGTTATATTAGCCCATATTTCAGGAAAAATGAGAATGCACTATATTCGAATCTTACCGGGAGATAAGGTCACAATTCAAATTTCCAAGTACGATTCAACCAAGGGACGAATTACCTATCGCCATAAATAACCATTAATATATTTTAAATGATGTTAAATCATGAATCAGAAATAACAAGAGACGAGATCTTCGTACCCCGAAAAGACAAGGGCTCAAGATG
Source organism: Candidatus Atribacter hydrocarboniphilus (assembly GCA_003542295.1). Classification (GTDB taxonomy): domain Bacteria; phylum Atribacterota; class Atribacteria; order Atribacterales; family Atribacteraceae; genus Atribacter; species Atribacter hydrocarboniphilus. The sequence continues at coordinate 5,305 of DPKX01000262.1, read as the reverse complement.
ACAAAGCAGGTTTAAAACGTCACAGTTCGTCACTGATCCCTAAGAAATGGGAGAATTGTGTTTCTGTCTTGAATTTTTGATAGGGAGGTATTAAAATGAAAGTCCGCGCATCGGTCAAACCGAGGTGTGAAAAGTGTAAAGCTATTCGTCGTAATGGGAGAGTATTTATTATTTGTACCAACCCGAGACATAAACAAAGGCAAGGTTAGGAGGTAATTCCATGGCTCGAATTGCTGGAGTCGATTTACCGAACAGCAAAAGGATAGAAACTGCATTAACGTATATTTATGGCATTGGGTCAGTGCTTGCGAAAAAAATTATTGAAGAAACCCAGATTGATCCGAGTATTCGGGTGAAAGACTTAACCGATGAGCAATTGAATAAACTGCAAAAAGCAGTAGAGAAATATCCGGTTGAGGGTGAATTGCGTTCTCAGGTATCCCAAAATATAAAACGGTTAATTTCTATTGGCGCTTATCGAGGGATAAGACATCGGCGGGGTATGCCAGTTCGTGGTCAAAGAACGAGAACGAATGCTCGTTCTCGTAAGGGATCAAGACGAACGGTTGGGATAAGCCGAAAGAAGTAACTTATAATCAATAAGGAGGTCTCGACACTTTGGTTAAAAGAGCAAAAGGGAAGCGTAAAGAAAAAAAGGTGGTTCGTGAAGGAATCGCCCATATCAAATCGACATTTAATAATACAATAGTTTCAATTAGCGATAGACAGGGAAATGTCATCTCTTGGGCAACATCAGGAGGAAGTGGTTTTAAGGGGACCAAAAAGGGAACTCCCTTTGCAGCTCAATTAGCTGCTGAAACAGCTGCAAAAAAAGCCATGGATCAAGGCTTAAGAGAAATAGAGGTTTTGGTGAAGGGACCTGGATCAGGGCGTGAAACAGCTATTCGTTCATTGCAAGCGACTGGTTTGGTCATAAAATCAATTAAAGATGTGACTCCAATTCCTCACAATGGTTGCCGACCACCCAAGCAAAGAAGGGTTTAAGAGGAGGATTAATTCATATGTCCAGATATACCGATGCAAAATGCAGATTATGCCGGCGACAGGGAGTGAAGTTGTTTTTAAAGGGGCCCCGTTGCATGACTCCTAAATGTGCTTTTGAAAAGAGGCCTTTTGCGCCAGGAATGAGCCGAGGTTCACGAAGGCGCCTTTCCGATTATGGTGTGCAATTGAGAGAGAAACAAAAAGTTCGCTTTATTTACGGAATTTCAGAACGGCAATTTAATAATTATTTTGTAAAAGCAAATCGTATTCCGGGAGTTACCGGTGAAAATTTCTTACGTTTATTAGAAAAGCGCTTGGATAATGTCGTTTTCCGAGGGGGAGTTGCTGATTCAAGAAGTGATGCTCGGCAAATGGTGCTCCATCGCCATTTCAAAGTGAACGGAAAAATAGTCAACATCCCGTCTTTTATGGTTTCAGTGGGAGATAAGGTTGAATTAACTGATGTTGGGAAAAAGCATAAAAAGATCAAAGAGATTATTGACGAAAAAGAGCAGCTCAATCCACCAAGCTGGTTAGAATTTCAGCCAGAACAATTCGCTTTTACGGTGTTAAGGGAACCGAATCGGGATGATATTGATTATCAGGTAGAAGAATCTTTAATCGTTGAGTTTTATTCCAAGTAAATTTGAGGTGTAAGTATGCCCGATATTAAGGAAATGATGAAATTTGAAACAATTGAGCTTCGTGAGGATCAGATTACCCGAGCTCATTATGGGAAATTTTCCATAGAACCATTAGAATCAGGGTGGGGCGTGACCCTGGGGAACGCCATTCGGCGTGTCCTTCTTTCTTCTATGGAAGGAACAGCGGTGACATCAGTTGAGATCGATAATGTCATTCATGAATTTTCTTCTCTTCCAGGAATGAGAGAAGATATTACCGATCTTCTCCTTAACGTTAAAGGCTTGGTTCTTTCTTCATCGTCAACGGAAGAAGAAGCACTAAGAATTGATGTAAGAGGAAATGAAGATTCCGAACCTCCCCGGCGAGTGACAGCTCGTGATATTCAGCCCAATCCCAATGTTGAGATTATTAATCCGGATCATTATTTAGCCGAATTGAACCACGAAGGACAACTGACGATGACTCTTTATGTCAATCATGGTAAAGGGTATCAGGAGACTTCCGAAAAGGTTGCGCGTGATTATCGGAATATTCAAATTGATGCGATATTTACCCCGGTTAGAAAAGTAAATTATAGTGTAGTTGATACTCGGGTTGGTCAGTTTACCAACTTTGATAAACTTATTCTTGAAATTTGGACCAACGGCTCTATCCTTCCTCAAGAAGCTTTAAAAAAATCTCTTGAGTCGCTGGTTGGTGAAATTAACTATATATATGGCTTGGTTAAGGAAAGTATGTCAGACGATTTAACGACTCCAGTGGATGTCGCTTTAGAAGAGAAGGAAACGGGAGAAGACAAACTTATCGAAGAGTTAGAATTATCAATTCGTGCCCATAATTGTTTAAAACGTGCTCGAATTAATAATCTTCATGAACTTTTAGAAATCATTAACCAACGCCCGGAAGACTTAAAAAAAATCAAAAACTTGGGTCAAAAAACCTACGAAGAGATTGTTGAGAAAGTTGAAAAACTTGGTTTCGAACTCAATAAAGTAGATGTAAATGAGGTGAACAACCAATGAGGCATAGAATGAAAAGAGGGAAGTTGGGTCGTACCACCTCCCATAAAGAAGCTATGTTATCGAACCTTTTAGTTTCCTTGATTAAATCAGGAGCAGTGGAAACAACTGAGTCGAAAGCAAAAAACCTCAAACCGCTTTTTGAAAGAATTATATCTCAAGCAATTGAAGGAACAAATGCAACAACTATTCAAGTTATGCGCTGGGTTGATGATAAGGATGCTTTTAAAACCCTTCAAAGGAGTTTAGTACCACGTTTGAAAGATAGAAAAGGAGGATACTGTCGAATTTATAAAACCAGATTCCGCCAAGGAGACGGGGCTCCAATGGCACGGGTTGAAATACTTACTGAATAAGACGGTGAGCTGGATAGTAATAAACCCTGCCAGCCAAAAGGCTGGCTTTTTTTATGGAAAGGACCTCTGAAGGTGATTGAATTTAATGGTGTATCCTTCTGGTTTTCTGAAGATGAAACCTTAATAGAAAAAAAGGGTGAAGTTCTTCACAATGTCGAGCTCGTTATTCCCAAGGGTGAATTTGTTGTTTTAATGGGAAGGAATGGTTCGGGAAAATCCACCTTAGCCAAGCACTGTAATGGTTTGTTGCTTCCTAAAAAAGGAACGGTTATTGTTGATGGGAAAAGCACCAATCAATCAGAGTATTTATGGGATATTCGTCAAAAGGTTGGATTAGTTTTCCAAAATCCTGATAACCAGATTATCGCCACTACTGTTGAAGAAGATGTTGCCTTTGGACCAGAGAATCTTGGAGTACCTCAAGTTGAAATACGAAAGCGGATTGATCAAGCGTTAAATATAGTTGGAATGAGTGATTTTCGGAAAAAAGAACCCCATCTACTTTCTGGTGGACAAAAACAGCGGGTAGCAATTGCTGGTGTTTTGGCTATGCAACCGGAGTATTTGGTACTTGATGAGGCAACATCAATGCTTGACCCGGAAGGCAGAAGCGAAATTATGTCGCTTATTTCTCAATTAAGAGGATCAATCACTATTTTCCATATTACCCATTATATTGAAGAAGCTGTTGATGCTGATTGGGTTATTATCATGGATCAAGGTCAAATTGTTGCTCAGGGAAAACCAGCCGATATTTTTAATCGAAGAGATCAAATTTATGAATGGGGTTTGGAGCTCCCGTTGGTATCGGAAACTGCCTGGATCCTTCAAAGGCGGTTTCCCGAGCTTTTCCCTTCGCTTCCCCTTAAAGCAGAAGAACTGGTGGCTGCCTTGTGTTCATTCGTTTAGAAAACGTCTATTACAGTTATTTCCAGCATACCCCTTTTGAAGTTCAAGCCCTTAAGAATGTCACTCTCACTATTGATAGGGGAGAGTCAGTAGGTATTATTGGAAGAACTGGTTGTGGAAAGTCCACTCTCATTCAGCATTTTAACGCTCTTCTTTTTCCCACTCAAGGATCAGTTTTGATTGACGGTGATCAAATCCAAAAAAAAGGTTCCCAGCTTAGGGGAATTAGAAAAAAAATCGGCTTAGTATTTCAATATCCTGAACATCAAATTTTTGAAGAAACAGTTTTTGGCGAAGTTGCCTTCGGACCTCGAAACAACGGTGTGAGTGGTGAAAGCTTAGAAGTAACTGTTAAATGGGCTTTGGAAAGTGTTGGTTTGGATTACCAGGAACTGTATAGAAAGAATCCTTTTGAATTAAGTGGAGGCCAGATGAGACGAGTTGCCATTGCCAGTATTCTGTCAATGCGACCTGAAGCCTTAATTTTAGATGAGCCAACGGCTGGACTTGATCCGGAAGGGAAAAGACTCATTCTGGGGAAACTGAAAAAACTACGAGAAGAAAACGGGACAACCCTGATTTTAGTATCCCATAGCATGGATGACTTGGCCATGATAGCGGAAAGAATAATTGTGATGGATCAAGGGACCATTGGATTAGATGGCCCAGTACGACAAATTTTTTCTCAGGGAGAAGTTTTAGAACGCTATGGAATAAAACCGCCTACTACTGCTCAAATAGCTGAATTGCTGCGGAAAAAAGGATTTGATATTGGAGAAGGAATTTTAACCGCTCAGGAATTATCTGAACAAATAGAAGAAAAGATATTAAATGGAGGATGCCATTAATATGCTGGGAAAGAGCATAGCGATTGGACAATTTATCCCAATTGAATCGCCCGTCCATCGGCTGGATCCTCGAGTAAAAATCCTGGTTTCGGCTATTCTTATTGTTGTTTTATTTATTGTTAAGGAATGGCTATCCTTTCTTTTTATTGGAAGTTTTATCATCTTGTTAACTATAACAGCCCGGATACCAATTTCTTATATCGGAAAAAGTTTAAAACCGATTCTTTTCTTATTGGCTTTTACTCTGGTTTTGCAGGTTTTTTTTACCCCTGGAGATTATATTTGGGAGTATGGTGTTCTTCATGTTTCAAGAGAGGGGCTTATCCGTGGATTATTTATCATTGTTCGACTTTGTCTTTTAATTTTATGTACTGCTCTTTTAACCCTTACTACTTCTCCAGTTGAATTGACCGATGGATTGGAATCGCTCATGAGCCCTTTCAAGAAATGGGGTTTTCCTGCTCATGAATTAGCGATGATGATGACCATTGCCATCCGTTTTATACCGACCTTAATGGAAGAA
>DPKX01000244.1 GCA_003542295.1 Candidatus Atribacter hydrocarboniphilus | reverse complement strand
CCTGTTTTCATCGCCAGGTTTCAGAAAATGGAATTGCTCCACCTCACCCAGAATTACCACCCTATGCATTGGGATGCTTCCCCCAGGAACTTTTTGATGTGATTCAAGAACGAGCCAAGAATCCATCACCGCAGTCTTATACCAGCAAGCTTTTGCAAGCTGGGAGGGAAAAAATCCTCCGGAAAATTTCCGAAGAAGCGACTGAGGTCATTCTGGCTTCATTAGAAAATAATGAACAAAAAAAAGACCATTTACAATGGGAAGTTGCCGATCTCCTTTATCACCTTTTGGTTCTCGTCCAGCACGAGCAATTAAATTGGTATGATATCATGAACGAGCTTAAAAAAAGACGAAAGTAGTTTCAGTGATTGAATAAGCATCTCTTTTCTAAAGTTCGAAAATCTCTTGAATTAAAAAAAACGGTATGATATTATGTATGCCGTCGCGTGGGTCCATAGCTCAGCGGTAGAGCAGTCGGCTCATAACCGATCGGTCCCTGGTTCGAATCCGGGTGGGCCCACCAATTTAAAATCAATACCAATAACCCGATGACAACTCTCCAACAATTACTTGATTTTTTTGAATATCTGTATCCATCCCACTTTGCCCTGCCTGACGACCGAACTGGCCTTCAAATCAAGGGTGAGCGGAGCCAAATTTCTCGAGTTCTAGTTGCGCTTGAACTCAACCAGGAAGTTTTTCATAAAGTCCTAAAGCACCAAATCGATTTTTTATACCTCCATCACCCGCCAATTTGGAATCCACTTTTTACACTTAACAATGATGATCCCTGGTGCCGGATGATTACTCGACTTTTTCACGAGGGAATTAGTGTTCTTGCTCACCACACCAACCTTGACATCTATCCAGGTGGAATTGCCGATCAGTGGATATCAATCCTTCAACTCAATGGGAAGGTTAAACCGATATCTCCGATATCAAGCACTGCATTTAAAATTATAACTTTTATTCCACCCGATTATTTAGAAACAGTCGCTCAATCTCTTTTTAAAAATGGCGCCGGAATTATCGGACCATATCGATCGTGTAGTTTTCAAGTTGAAGGTGTAGGCACTTTTCTTCCTCTTGAGGGAGCTCACCCTTTTATAGGTAAAGTTGGGAATGGGGAAAAAGTCAAAGAAATCCGGATTGAGGTTAACTTTTCTGATCCAAAACTCATCAATCAGTTGGTTGACGCTATAAAAACAACTCATCCCTACCAAAATCCGGTAATCGATATCTACCCCTTATACTTTAATGGTTCGACTTCTGATGGTTTAGGCCGTTTCGTCGACCTGAACCGACCTTTAAAATGGAAAACTTTAGTCAAACATCTAAAATTGTTGTTAAAAAACGAATCCTCTCTTTTCATTCAGAAAGATTATGGAAACTCACTCCTTCAAAAAATTGCCCTATGCCCTGGGAGCGGTGGAAGCCTTCTTGACAAAGTCATTTTAGAAAAATCTGATGTTTATATAAGTGGTGATTTAAGCCACCATGAAATTGAGAAGTTAAAACTCTATCATATTGAATATATTCCAGTTCCTCATGGTGATGGAGAAAGAATCGGATTAAAGATGATCTTTGCGAATTTAAAAAAATCTGCCCTTGAACATTTGCCCGAGGTAGTGTTTCTTTTTGAGGACGAGCTGAATGGAGAAAACTGCTAAATCTCAGGTTAAATACGAATACTTAAGAGGAGTATTAGCAGTTTTTTATAGAATTTATTGACAAAACCATAGATTACCCATCACAATAAGGAAAGATTTTTTCCCAAGGAGGTTGCCTTTGCTCAATATCTTCGAAAACCTGACTCATCTCCAGAATATCGATGGAATCATCCTTAGTCAAAAAAAGAAAATTGTCCAAAAAAACGAAGAAATTCGAAAAATTCAGCAAAATATCGAAAACAATAATTTAGATTGGGAAAATTACCGAAAATTATATGACAAAGAAAGAATTGAATTATCTCGCTTAGAACTGGAACTGAAAGATGTTGAGGAAAAATTAAATAAATCGCAAAATCAACTCTATAGCGGCAATGTTCAGTCTGGGAAGGAACTGAGCCAATGGAAATCTACCATGGAAAGCCATGAGAAAGCCAAGTCGAATCTTGAAGATTACGTTATTAATCAAATTGATAAAATCGAAGGAATGAGAATTAAAGAAAAGGAAAAAGAACATCAGCTTCTTATTCAGCGATTTGAGAAAGATATTGACAGTCTAAAAAAAGATATTGAGAAAATTAAATCTGACCTTGCCAACAATATTCAGCTAAGAACCGATTCTATCCAGCATATTCCTGCTGACATCCTTTCTCTTTATGAAGAATTACGGAAAAAATTCTCCGATCCAGTTGTGGAAATGGACGGTGATACTTGCCGAGGATGCCACCTGGCTCTTCCCTCTTCGATCGCTAAAAGAGTCCGAAAAAAAGAAGAAGTAATTCAATGTCCGAACTGCCAACGCTTAATTTTCTATAAGTAGTTTTTGTATGGTCCATTTGGTTTCAAATTACCCTCAATAAAACCGCTTCTTTCATTATCATTCATTTTTTCACAATACTTGTCTTGATTTTGAAGATAAACCCCCAAACCATAAAACGGCATGAGATGAGGTTAAAAATTCCTATCTAAAAACGTCATTCAGACTGTGTCATAATTATTCTTTAAATTATTTTCCCCCACTTATGTTAATATTTTATAGTAATATTGGGAATAAGTTACCAAAAACCGAAGTTCAATATACTATTTCCTCCACTTTCAAGCTATTCTTGGTGTATGAAAGGGATT
>DPKX01000097.1 GCA_003542295.1 Candidatus Atribacter hydrocarboniphilus | reverse complement strand
ATAGTTCACTCATCTCACCCAGCTTATTGATTCCCGCCTCAATAATAAAAAAGTCGTCTTGAGGATCAAAATTGCAAAAAGAAGCTGACACTCCGATATTGGTATTATAGTTGAATGGAGTAACAGCAACTCGATAACGAATGCCTAAAATTTTCTGGAAAAAAAATTTGGTGGTGGTTTTCCCAACGGTTCCGGTTATAGCAATTTTTTTCCCAGTCAGGCGTTTTGAGCAGAATTGCCCTAAATTTTTTAAGGCTTCAAAGCTGTCATTGACCAAATAAAGGCCCATTCCTGGAGGAGCAGCGACTTTTTGGTTGACCAAGGCAGCCCGTGCTCCATGATCCCAGGAATCAGGTAAATAAGCGTGACCATCGGTCTTTTTTCCTTTTAAAGCCACAAACAAACCGCATTCAACATTTTGACGGCTATCAATCATAATTTTATCAAATTTTTCTTGTTTTCCTGGAACAATCAATTGAGCTCCGGTTGCGAAAAGAATATCCGATTTGGTAATCATCATGAATTTCTCTCTTTTAGAAGTTTGAATGCCACGTCATAATCATTGTGGCATATGGTTCTATCGTGATAAACCTGATAGCGTTCTGGACCTTTCCCGGCTAAAAAAACCACATCACCGGTTTGTGCCAAAGAAAAAGCATAGGCTATAGCATCACGTCGATCAAGAATAATCCGAGATATCACAGGAATCTCTTTTTTACATTGATTGACCCCCCGCATGGCATCTTCAGCGGTTTGCCGAGGATCTTCATGGCGAGGGTTATCACTGGTCACAATGCAAACGTCGCTCCAGCGGGCCACAGTTTCCCCCATCATCGGTCGTTTATTCCGATCCCGTTCTCCACCACAACCAAAAACTGTAATGACTTTCCCTGGAATCATCCTTTTAATAAATGAGAGGATATTGTCCAATCCGTGCCAATTATGAGCAAAATCAACGATCACCATAAAACTTTGACCAGCGTTGACGATCTCCCATCTTCCTGGAACTCGGTGGGTGGTTTGAAGGGCTTGTACGATTTTTTCCATCTCTATTCCAAAGAAAGAAGCCGTTGCCGCCGCCGCTAAAGCGTTATAGACCGCATGATGACCAGGAAGGAAAAGTTGAACCGCTCCTTTTCCCCAGGGGGTTTTAACAACCATTTTGGTCCGCTCGATAGAATACTCTACCTCTTCAGCAGTCACATCGTTATCGGGCTGCAAACCAAAGGTGAGAAGGGGAAGATGGCTCTCAGCAGCGATTTTTCGGCAGTTTTCATCGTCCCCGTTAATAACCACCAGCCGAGGATAGGGTTTTTGATTATTGTGCTCGACCATTTCAATAAGCTTCTTTTTGCTGGTAAAGTAATGATCAAAGCTTTTATGAAACTCTAAATGTTCGGCAACCAAATTGGTAACCACAGCGGCATCGAAAAGCAACCCTTCGACCCTCCCCAATGCCAAACCATGAGAAGAAACCTCTAAAACCGCCTGGCGAATACCCTTATCCAGCATACTTTGTAAACAGGCTTGTATTTGCAGCGACTCCTCAGTAGTGTTGATTGCCTCATAGATATCTGGACCAATGATATTTTTGGGGGTGGTCATTAAACCACAGGCATTACCAGCCTCTTCCAGTATATTGCGGAGGAAAAAACAGGTGCTGGTTTTTCCGTTGGTACCCGTTACACCAAATAACCTCATTTTCCGTGAGGGATAACCATAGAAACGATCAGCGGCTTCAGCCATGGTCTTTCTTCCATCATCAACTCGAATCCATGATACCTTCCGATGAGTGGGAAAAGAAAAATGAGGGTCGGAATACACAATGACCACTGCTCCCTGGTCAATGGCATTTTCTATAAAAAGATGACCATCGGTGTTCGTTCCGTGAAAAGCAAAAAAACCATATCCCGGACGAACCAAACGAGAATCAAAAGTCAATCCGCTGACCTCTAATTGATCATCAACAATATTTTTATAGAGATATTCATTTAAATTGAACAGTTTTTTTAAAATCAATAGACGGTCACCTCGGCATTCTCCGACATAATACCAGCATAATGATTAAGGCTTTGAACGATCTCCCGAAAAACCGGGGCTGCAATATCGCCTCCATAGTATTCACCTTGAGCTTCATCTAAAACCACCAATATTCCGAATCGTGGTTCAGGAACTGGAAAAAACCCAATAAAGGAAGAATAAAACCGATTGATGGCATAACGACCGTCTTCTCCAATTTTTTGTCCAGTACCGGTTTTCCCTGCAATAGAATATCCTGGTATGGCGGCTTTTTTGCCGGTTCCCTGATCAACAACTTTTTTCATCATGTTTAAAACCAAATCGGCGTTTTCTTCATCGATAACCCGTCGAACCGGCGACGGAAGGACTTCCCGAACCACTTTCCCGTTTTCATCGATGACTTTTTTAACTAACCGAGGTTTCATAAGAATCCCGCGATTGGCTATGGTTGACACCGATCGTAAGAGCTGAATAGGAGTGACCAGCATCTCTTGAACAATGGGGATCGCACCAATCGACAGTGCCGACCAACTCCGAGGCTTCCTCAATAATCCAATTTCTTCACCATTCAAACCAGTCTCACAGGATTCTCCAATCCCAAAATTTTTTAAGTAACGATAGAGCGTTTCATTTCCTAACCGCTGGGCAATTTGTATTGTCCCTACGTTACACGAGTTAATGAGTATGTCTTCGAGCGTTTCCTGCCCATGACTTTTTATGTCACGTACTCGATGATTATACACCATTATGGAACCACCACAATAAAAACTTTCTCCTAAATAAACCTTATTTTCTTGTAGGGCTGAAGCCATAATCAGTGGCTTCAGCGTCGAACCAGGTTCAAAAAGCATAGATACAGATAGGTTTCTCCAAGCTTCCGGTGAATACTCGTTAAAATGATTGTTATCATAGGAAGGACGTGAAGCCATGGCTAAGATGTCACCAGTTCTGGGGTCATTCACGACTACAACGCCTGCCTTAGCTTTGGTCCTTTCCATGGCTTGATCGAGAGCTTTTTCAACATAGAACTGAATGGTCCGGTCAATGGTGAGAGTAATATTGTATCCAGATTGAGGATTGAAGTAAACCAAACTTCCGGGAATCTCTTTGCCGATTCCATCCCGCTCGAAGGTCATATAACCCATTTTTCCGGTCAATTCCTCATTCAAAGAAAATTCTAACCCTTCCAGCCCTTGATGATCAATGCCGACAAAACCAAGAATATGACTGAGGTGAGGTGCATGAGGATAATATCGTTTATATTCCTTATTCCACTCGATACCAGTTATCTTGTCTTTTTCTAAATCCTCTTTGAGGTGAAGGGGAACTTGGCGTTTTAACCATACAAAAGACTTTCGACTTTCAAGTTTCTCTTGAGTTTCTTCCAAGCTAAGCCCTAACAACGGGGCAATTTTCTGAGCGGCGCTTTCGGGGTTTTCTATCATTCTTGGAATGCAGTAAACTGATATGGCTTCGGTGTCACGAGCGAGGATTTCACCGTTTCGATCCAAGATTTGCCCACGGGACGGGAGAAGGTCTTCCATTCGAAAACGAACCATATTGGCTCTTTCCCGATACTCGTTTCCTTCAACAACTTGAAGGACGAACATCCGAAAAACAATATATCCTAAAATCAAAAAAATGACCATCGCCAGAAAATTTGCCCGATGGACAAATTTTCTGGAGCTCATCTTTTCAGCCCCGTTTCATTTACATGTTCGGCAACAGCTGCTTCGCTCCCCTTGAGCTGAACTTTTTGATCAGCAGCAGCGAGAAATATAGTCTTTTCGGGTAAAACCATTCCTAATTTATTGGTAGCTATTTCTTTAATGCGGTCCATTGATGAAAGATGAGAAATTTCGATTTCAATGCGATCTTTATTGGCAACCAGGCTTTCTATCCGTTTGTTCTTTAAGCTTAAAACAAATCCTTTTTCGACAATTTCAGCCTGCAGTGATAAATACAAGAAAGACATGCTTACCATGAATATTAAGAAAAATACGGCTATATTTTTCAAATGAGGGTCCCCTCCTCTCTTATCATCTTCTGAGCGACTCTCATCCTGGCACTGCGAGCACGAGGATTCACCTGAATTTCTTGCCGAGAAGGTGTCATCGGTTTCCGATTGATGACCTCAAGCTGATCATGGGTTCGAAGAAAATTTTTCACTACTCGGTCTTCAAGAGAATGATAACTAAGAACCACCATTCGAGCCCCTTCTTTCAAAAATTGGAGAACACTTTCTAAAGCTTTCGGTAATTCATCTAACTCATGATTAATATAAATCCGTAAAGCCATAAAAACCCGAGTTGCCGGGTGAATGCCCCCTCTTCGACCTGGATTACAGTTCCAAATAATTTTTTCCAACTCGCTGGTCGTCGTAATTGATTTTTTCTGGCGAGCCAACACAATTGAACGAGCGATTTTTCGTGATTTGTGTTCTTCACCATAATAAAAAAAAATATCAGCGAGTTCTTTTTCCGTAAAAGTGTTAACAACCTGACAGGCATTCATTTTTTGAGTTCGATCCATTCTCATATCCAGTGGTCCATCCTGACTAAAGCTAAAACCTCTTTCTGGAACATCCAACTGTCGAGACGAAACTCCTAAATCAAATAAAATACCATCAATGCCTTCAACATTGACCTGGTTGAGTATTTCTGCTATCGTCGAAAAAGATCCTTGAACCAGTTTCACCCGGCTTCCAAAATCGGCCAAGACTTGACTTGCTGTTTCAATCGCTTCTCGGTCACGATCGATTCCAACTACAATTGCCTGCGGAGATGTTTTCTCCAAGATCGCCTTGGCATGGCCTCCATCACCAACCGTCGCATCGACATAAAAGCCATTGGGATCGGTAATTAAATACTGAACAACCTCAGCAACCATAACCGGCTGATGATAGGTAAACACCTCAAATCCCCGTATCCATGATGCTTTCAGTTATATTTTCATATTTTCCTTCGACTTCTGATGCATATTGATCCCAAACCGATTCCGACCATATTTCCATTCGTTCGCCAACTCCAACCGTAATCACTTTTTTATCAATTCCTGCATATTCTCTTAAATGACTGGGAATGGTGATACGTCCTTGAGCATCTATGGTTTCTTCACTGGCATTGGCTAAAAAAATCCGGGCAAACTCTCTCCCTGCTTTCTTGGTCATGGGGAGAGATACAACCTTCCCAGCTAAAACCTGCCAGGTTGTTTCAGAAAAAACAAATATACAATTTTCTATACCTTTGGTAACATAGAGGGTGTTGGATAAATCTTTTCTAAATTCATTGGGAATGATGAGCCTTCCCTTATTGTCAACTGAGTGTCGGTATTGCCCTAATAACACGAGGACCCCTCCTGACTACCACTTTTCTCCACTTTCCCCCACAATTTACCACAAATATACCACTCTTCTCCCTTTTTGTAAATGCAATATGCTATTTTTACAAAAATATTTAAATTTTTTACAAATATTTGCTAGTTTCTGATTTTTTTGTGGTAGTTATTGCACAAGAAAAAGGCTGAGGGGGAGTATTGGCAGAAAACGCCGAGGGGGCGAGG
>DPKX01000069.1:3185-3407 GCA_003542295.1 Candidatus Atribacter hydrocarboniphilus | reverse complement strand
CCCAAACAAAAAAAGCCTTTCCATTTTTACATTTTTCTTGCAATTACTGGCGAATTAAATATTATATGATTAATAGAATGATATAACATTGAATAATATGGTGATATATTATAATATTTATTGTAGGAGGTGTTATAGGATGAAATTTGTTTCGAGCAAGGAATTACGAAATAATCCAGCGGAACTTTGGAAATCTATAAATAAAGAAGAAGTGATTATTAC
>DPKX01000069.1:2188-3160 GCA_003542295.1 Candidatus Atribacter hydrocarboniphilus | reverse complement strand
ATATCGAAGAACAACTCAAAACTATTAGGAAAGCCCAAGCTGAGGTAGCCCTGGAAAAGTTAAGGTCCTATTCGGTAAAACAAGGCCTTAATAAGCTTACTGAAGACGATATCGAAAATGAAATNNCGGCAATAGCGTAAACAACATCGTCCTCGATACCAATGTATTAGTATCTGGTATCATTAACCCTTATGGAAATCCCGCTAAAATATTAAACCTTATCCTCAATGGGAATCTTATTATCAATGCTGATGCCAGAATTCTTACCGAATATGAACGGGTTTTAAAAAGTCCGAAGTTTTCATTCCCTCCGGATCAAATAAAAATTATCATCCAATTTATTTTCCACCAATGTTCCTTCATAGTTCCTTTGCCCATTAAGATTGATTTGATTGATGAATCCGATCTTCCTTTTATTGAAGTAGCAATTCATTTAAGTATACCTTTTATTACGGGAAACAAAAAACACTTCAATAATATTGATGAGCTCAAAATTTTTTCTCCAAATGAGTTCCTCGCCATCTCTGGGGTCAGGTCTTGATTCTTGAATTTCTCTGAATTTTAACCTCATTTATTCACCTGTAGGTTTGATAAACCATATCCATCCACCACACCCTTTCCACCGTTTTTTCACTTCTTCCCAAAATTAGGAACAGAGAGCTCTCATTGCCACCTTTATCCGTTTTCACTGTCATTTCGAGCCAAAATTGGGCAAAGTAAACTCTAACTCCTTCTCTCATTCGAGATTGCTTCGGGTGCATATACACCCTTACAATGACGAAAAAGTGGAGCTCTTTCAATGAAGAAAAAGCATCATAAAATATTTCTTCTCATGCTATAATATAGCTACGAGGTGATATTTTGTGGCAATTGAACAAAAAGTAGATAAACTCGAAGAAGCCTTAATGAGATTAGTATATATTCAACAGAAGACCGAAATGGAGCTCCAGTCATTCAAAAATGAAATGTTAG
>DPKX01000069.1:473-2107 GCA_003542295.1 Candidatus Atribacter hydrocarboniphilus | reverse complement strand
CAAAGATGAAATGTTAGACTTTAAGGAGTGGTCAAAGGGGAACATTGAAAACCTCAATCGCCAGTGGGGTAATCTGGCGAATAGAATGGGAACGCTTGTGGAAGATATCTTCTTCCCCTCTATAGACCAAACTATCGAGAGATATTTTCATATACGGTGTGACATCCTTGAGAGGAATAAACGTATCCGTAAGGATGACAAATCTTTAGAGATTGATATAATGGCTATCTTGAAGAAGGCAAAGCAGGTTTTTATCGTGGAGGTAAAATCGAATCCCGATCGAACAGAATATATCGAAGGATTTCTTGAAAAACTGGATAAAATAACTCAATTTCTTCCGGAGCTTGAAGAGTATACCCTAATAGGTATTTATGCCGGATTAGATATGAGCAAAGAAACGGTTCATCTTCTCACCAAAAAGAGAATCTATGCTATGGTATTTAAAGGAGATATCCTCGAAATTGTAAACTATGAAGAATTCTCTGGGGTCAGGTCTTGATTCTTGAATTTCTCTGAATTTTAATCTCATTAATCTACCCGAGGGTTTGATACATTAAACCTCAAACAAAAAAGATTCTTCAATAAAACTAGTTAAAACCAATAAAAGCTCTGCAATGAAAGAAGAGTGAATAGAAAACTCTTTTTTTTAAGTTATAATATTTGAGAGGTGAAAGGATTCATGAAATTAAAAATTGTTTTAGAACCAAGCCCAGAAGGTGGTTATACCGCTTTTGTCCCCTCCCTTCCCGGATGTATTAGCGAAGGAGATACTTTGGAAGAGGCTCTCGAGAATATCAGGGAAGCCATTGATCTTTACCTGGAACCAGTGGAAGATGATTTTATTATCGACCAAAAAGTTATTATCCAGGAGATTGAAGTGTGATAAAAGTCCCCAGGCTCTCTTATGTTGTGGTGGTAAAAGCATTACAACAGGATGGATGGACGGTTGTAAGACAAAAAGGAAGTCACATCCGATTACAAAAAAGAATAGGAAATGAACTATTAAAAATAACTGTTCCCGCCCATAATCCTATTAAACGCTCTACCCTTGCTCATATTCTAAAACAAGCTTCAATGAATTTAGAACATTTTAATAAACTCTTATAAAAAATTAATATTTTATTTTTTGCCAGAACTTGATTTTTGAATTGACCTATAAGTCAATCTAATTAAATTCATCTATAGGTATTATGTATCAAATACCCAAGGAACAGATTACTTTTCCTTTTTACAGCCATTTAACAGAAACCAGATTCTCAACACAAGAAAATTCTGGATCTCCAGTTATCACCGGTATGCCATGATGTTGAGCCAGGGTAACTGCAAAGGCATCAGCATAAGAAAGAGGGTATTTAGCTTTAATCCGGGAAGCTTCCAGTGCTAATTTTTCATCTACAACAACCAGCTTAATGGGTAAGTGTCTCAGCATAGCCAACACTTCCTCAGCACGCTCCTGACCATAAGCTCGTGAGGTTATATAATATACCTCTCCGAGGTTAATGACAGTCATCTGAACCGTAAGCTGACCGTTGGCTGCCTGATGAAGAAGTTCCTTCACCTGTTGGGCTCCTTTTTCTGCTTGAAGATAAGCCAATACCGCAAAGCTATCTAAAACGATCCCGTTCTCCATCAAT
>DPKX01000069.1:0-441 GCA_003542295.1 Candidatus Atribacter hydrocarboniphilus | reverse complement strand
GTTCTTCGTATCTTGTCTGCAGCAGTTCCTTGGTTAAGGAAATATCCCCTTTCAGCATTCCCATTGCTTCTTCTACCGGATCTTCAGGAGCTGGTTTCAGAATAATGCGATCATCGCCTTCGGTAATCTCCATTATCGAACCAGGTTTAATTCCAAACTTTTTCCGAATTGAAGCAGGTATAACTATTTGTCCCTTGGGGGATACTTTTGCTTTTCCCATGTACAACTCCTTCTAAAAATGTAATACATTGTTTTATATAGTTTAACATGTACAAAACCATTTAGCAAATTCTCAGGGAGCAAATCTGGGTTCTTGAGTTTTTTCATTTCAATTAAATAACTTATCTCCAGGTTTGACTGATCAAAACATAACCCAAAGGTCGTGGAAGCCCATAAAAGCTGTAAGGGGTTATCAGTGAAAAGGTTACAGGTTAAAGATCT
>DPKX01000162.1 GCA_003542295.1 Candidatus Atribacter hydrocarboniphilus | reverse complement strand
CTTCTGACCGTCGAGGCACGGGTGGTCGTCGCCGGTGTGGAGACCTACCTGAAGTACGCCGAAGCGGTCGGCCTGACGGCTCCGATCTCCGCGTAAGTTCCTTTGTGGAGGTCTGCCAGGGTTCCCTTGTTTCGCAAGCGTGCCCTGCCAGGCCATATGCCCTTCCTCGGGAGGCCAAGTATCGAAAATGGATGAATGTATGCTCCTTGATCTTATCGATGCCCATTCGTCAAGGATCCTCATGGTGGAAGAGATGGTCTCTACGGTCCATGAGGTCACGTCGAGCTTGGCGGAGGATTTGGAAATCCTTCATAAAGAGCGCGATCACCTGCGCGTAGACTTGAGAGAGATGGCAGCGAGAAATTGTTCTTTCAGAAAAAAAGATTTTGATAACTTCATGAATAGGCTTTTTGATGGAATAGATAAAGATAGAGACGTTCTTATAGCTGATAGTCAAGAAATCGAGCTATCTCTGAGGAGATATTTAAAAGAACAGATAGAGTTGACGCTAACTCTTAAAACTAAAGTTTATAATTGCATTAAAAAGACTATAGATAAAAAAGAGCTGGAATGTTTCGTTGATGAAATGAAAGGGACTTATCAAAAAAACGGAGACGACGTATTTCAGCAATTATGTAAATTTCAGTATAAAATTCAATGCTATAAAAAAATAATGTTGGAATGGAACAATTCTATGCGCCGCCTGTTGGAGCGGTCCAGCTCCCTAGAAATGAAAGACATGTGGCAGCTTGAAACAATAAAAAGTAGATTTACAAGAGAACAAGATAGGGATTTAAGAAGAGAAGAAGTAAGAGCCACTTTGGGTAGATTTAAAGATGAAAGATCGCAATATAGAATAGAACCTATCGCAACACGCGATGAAATTTGATTATTAATGCATTTAGATGAATTTTTATGTTAAATTGCAAAATAATGGGTTTTGAGATTTAAAACCATAATAACCGAGGAGGGATGGACTGTGAATTTATTGGAAGAGACTAGGTCATTGGTTCAGGAGTTGGCTGATTCTCATGCCGATAGATATCAAAATCTCCAAGATCTTAAAAAAACAATAGATGAAACACTTAAAACCTTTTCTACCGAGAGATTTGATGAGAAAGAGTCGATGAAATCAAAGCTGGTTCAAAATAAAAAGAAAATAGAAGAAGAAGTCATGGAAATTAAAAAATCCACGGCAGATATGTTGGATGGCTTCAAAAAAGAGCTTGATCTTCTTTTTGAGGCGTCAAGGTTGGCATCCCAAAAAAATACCCCAGATATAAGAGAAGAGCTCAAAGAAGAAAATAAGAAGAGAATAGAAGCATCAAGAGAAAAGATTTTATCGCTAAAAAAACAGTATAATGAAAATGTTAGATTGAATATCAATAACCGTAAGATTGAGATAGAAAACCTGCATAAAGAGGTTAAAGATATTTTAAGTGACATTCGTGAATCATTAAAAAATCAATTCGATGAATTACGTCAAAAAAGATTAGCGGATATTTCCAACATGAAACAAAGCGTAGATATGTTAAGAAATAATTTAAACAAAGAAAGGCAGGTCATTATTGACTTGCTTGAGGAGACGAGAGCGGTTTGGTCGGAATGCCTTGTGAATGAAGAGTCTTGCGAAGACGATGAGGTTGAAGCCGAACCTTCCGTCGAATCAAGAGATGACGCCTCTCCCGAGGCGGATGAGAGGGACCCGGATTGCTCCGTACTTGAACGCGCAACGGAGGAAGAGGACTTTGCTGTGACGGGGGAAGATCTTAAGACCAGGTTTTTGTCAGTCATTAAGGCGCATCCTGAAGGTATCTCCCTGACCGATGTGGCCGATAAGTTGGGCATGGCCACAGTGGCGTTGGGACGAGTGTCAAGAAATCTCTTGGATGAGGGCGGGATTCGAAGGGAGGGTAAGCTTTATTTCCCTTTGTCAGAAGGGGAGGTAGAAATCGGTGAAAAGTGAAGCTCTGACTAAACTTCGAACAATGCGCCATATTAAAAGCAATGCTGAAGTTTTCCGTGGCCAAAAAGCCAGGACGACAGGTGCTTTGTTTCGTGCCTTTGATAATAACGATGCTCCGGATTTGGAAAAGGATCGCAATTTCCAAACGATGCTCGAGCGAGAGAAGAGGCGTTTCGCCTCTAGGTTGCAATCGGTCGAGAGAGCCAGGGCGCGCCTTTTGAATTCCAGAAAGAAGCTTGCAGTTATTATTGACAAAAATAAAGCCCTGATGGAGTTGCGCAGAGAACTGCAAAAAGAGAATAGCTCTGATATGTGCGACTCAAGCGATGGCGACGCAGTGAATGATGAGAATTTTGAAATGCATTACTGATCCTGTGATTTTGGAGGTATTTAAGTTATGGATCGAGGAAGGATGACGCTTATTACTTCAAGGCCAAGCTTGGAGTTTGTAGAAACTCCATACATATCAAAAATATCCGAAAAAGCCCTTAGTTATTCTTCCTGTGGCTTTCCTATTCATTTAAGCGGACCTACTGGAGTGGGCAAGACGACTTTAGCGATGCATGTGGCCGCAAAAATAGGTCGTCCTGTCGTTTTGATTTGTGGTGATCATGAATTTGGAACTTCCGATCTGGTCGGTTATGTGTCCGGATATCGTCATAATTACACTAAAGACAATTTTATTAGGTCTGTTGTCAAGACAGAAGATGTAATGACGTCTCAGTGGTTTGATAACAGGCTGACTGTCGCGTGTGAGCGTGGACTGACGCTTGTCTATGATGAATTCACTAGATCTAGACCAGAGGCCAATAACGTCCTTTTATCAGTGCTGGAGAGTAAAATACTTCCTGTTTCGGGTAGAAATGGTAAAGAGTCTTACGTTAGGGTTCATCCCGACTTCAGGGCGATATTCACGTCCAACCCAGAGGAATATGCCGGTGTTTATAAAAGTCAAGATGCATTAAAAGATAGACTGGTAACATTGGAGTTAAGCAGCTTTGACGAAGAGACGGAAGTAGCAATTGTGCGAGGTAGAGTGGATTTATGTGAAAGCGAAATAGTTAGAATAGTTAAATTAATAAGAACCATAAGAAATAACTATTCGGATAAACTTACTCCCACTGTGCGGTCTTCTATTAAAATAGCGAAATATATAGATTTTTTGGATAAAAAGGGCAACATATCTGAAGATAGATTTATTGAAATATGCAACGATACTATATTGCCAATTATATCAAGTAAAAAAAGAGCCTCGGTTTCTAGGCTTATTATTGATGCAGCCAGCAATATTGAAAGAGAACCATATGGTAATGTTGAGAATTATTAGATGTTTTAGCGCCTAGATCGGGGTGTTGCGTAAATGACAATGGATAATAGTAAAAAAAAAGAAAATCCGGATGAAGAGAAAGATAAAATAGAGATAGATTTCAAAAAAGGTAAAATAAGTTTTGAAGGAATTTTTAAGGGGTTAGGTAGTTTATTGGATATGGTCGATAGGTTTGATGTAGTTGAAAAAAAGGGATCTATTGAAAGCCCCGAAGGAATTCGGGGCATTTATGGTTTTACTGTAAAAAATTTAGCAGGCAAGCCGATAATTGAAACATTTGGAAATAAAAAAATATCTGATTTGGAAAATAACCAACAAGAAGTCAGGGAACCTATAACGGATATTTTTAACGAAAAAGATAGAATGGTTATAGTTCTAGAAATGCCCGGCGTGAATGAAGAAGATATTATGATTGAAATAACAGATGGAACTATAGTTGTTCAAGCAGAGAGCAAATCAAGAAAATACTTTAAGGAAATCAAAACTGAATTCAATGTAAACCAAAACACACTCCTTCATTCTTATTTAAATGGAATTTTTAAAATAGAAATATCTCCTAAAAATGGGAAAAATCAATAATTCAGTATTTATTGTAGCTGAATCTAATTTAAAAGATGTCGGGAGAGGAATTGTTCGCATAGACCCTGTAGATATGGAAATAATGGGTGTAAGTGTAGGCGATGTGGTTCAGATTGAAGGAGAAAGGCAAACTATAGCTAAAATAATGCCTACTTTTCCGCAAGATCGAGGAAAAAGAATAATTCAAATGGATTGGACTCTAAGAAACAATGCAAAAACGTCATTGAACAATAACGTCAATGTAATAAAGATAGATTTTAAATTAGCGGAAAAGATTGTCATAGCTCCTTTGTCAAACGTTCGTATTCCACTTGGAGATAAGGATATTTCCTATATAGGATCCATTTTGACAGGTCTTGCCGTTATAGAGGGTGATTTCATAAGAGTTAACTTTATGGGAAACAGGAATCAGGATTTTTTGGTCAATAATACCACTCCTGGCGGACCTGTCCTTATTTCGCAAAAAACTCGTATTTTATTAGATAAAATTCAACAAAATTCAACTAAAAGATCCAAAATATCCTATGAAGATATAGGTGGATTGTCAAGAGAGCTTAAAAAAATACGAGAAATGATCGAACTTCCTCTGAAATGTCCCCGCCTTTTCGATCGACTGGGTATAGATCCCCCGAAGGGGGTATTGCTCTATGGTCCTCCGGGCTGTGGAAAAACCCTGATCGCCAGGGCTGTCGCCAGTGAAACGGCAGCGTATTTCGTCCATGTGACGGGGCCTGAAATTATGGGCAAGTTTTATGGTGAGAGCGAGGCCAGGTTGAGGGGCTTTTTTGAAGAGGCCAGAAAGAATGCCCCGTCGATTCTTTTTATCGACGAGATCGATGCCATTGCCCCCAAGCGGGAGGAAATGGGCGGGGAGAAACAGGTGGNNTCGCGCAGCTGTTGGCTCTGATGGATGGCCTAGAGTCGCGCGGTGACGTCATTGTCATCGGTGCGACGAATATACCCAACGCCTTGGATCCGGCGCTTCGTCGCCCGGGACGGTTTGATCGGGAGCTGGAGATCGCCATACCGGACCAGAGGGACAGGTTGGAGATATTGAGCATCCACGTTCGAGGCATGCCGCTCGCCTCCGATGTCGATTTGGAGAGGTTGTCGCGAGTGACTCACGGTTTTGTCGGTGCCGATATGGAGGCCCTGTGTCGGGAGGCAGCCATGAGCGTCCTGCGGAGGGTCGTTCCCGATTACACCTGTCGGATCGAAGAGGTCGCCGACATCGATATTTTGCAAATGGAAGTGATGATGGACGACTTCCTTGGTGCCCTCAAAGAAGTGGAACCATCGGCCATTCGGGAGGTTTTCGTGGAGGTGCCCGACGTGAGCTGGGAAGATGTCGGTGGCCTTCGCGAGATCAAGAGGCAGCTTTCGGAGGCGGTGGCTTGGCCGCTTAAGCATGGCGAGCTGCTTGCGAGCGTGGGGCTTCGGCCGCCGAAGGGCATCTTGCTCTCGGGGTCTCCCGGATTGGGTAAAACGTTAGTGGTGAAGGCCATGGCCAACGAAAGTGAAATTAATTTCATATCCGTAAAAGGCTCGGAGCTTTTGTCTAAATATGTTGGAGAGTCGGAAAAAGGAGTTCGAGAGGTATTTCGTAAAGCGAGACAGGCAAGCCCTTGTATTTTATTTTTCGATGAATTTGATTCATTGGTCCCTCTAAGACATTCTTTTGGAGATTCTCAAGTTATTGATCGAGTAATCAGCCAATTCCTCTCCGAAATGGATGGAATTGAAGAGCTCAAAGATGTTTTAGTTTTAGCTGCAAGCAATAGGCAAGATTTGATAGATCCAGCGATCATTCGCCCGGGCAGATTTGATCTAATTTTAAATTTCAATCTTCCAGATAAAGATGATCGGATAGAAATCCTTAAGATACATAGCAAAAAAATGCCTTTGGATGGCGATGTCTCGCTTGAAGAAATTTCTATGCGTACAGAAGATTTTTCTGGAGCAGAGCTCAAGCAGTTATGTCAAGAAGCAGCTCGCTTGGCGTTAAGAGAATATATGGCTTCAAACGGTGAAAATAAAATTGTTATACTTAAAAATCATTTTGATTTAGCCATTAATAGTGTAATGGAACGCAAGAGGTGATTTTATGAATATTAAAAATAAATATTTTTATGGTATTATAAATGAGCCTGATTTTAAGATTTTTGATGTAATTGGTATTAATAATTCAAAAGTTTATTCTATTAGTATAGATAAAATTTCTGCTGTTGTCAGTGACTTTGGTAACGATGAAATATATCCGACCAGGAAAAATATTTCCACACACGCGACCGTGCAAGAATTTTTGATGGATAAATACACTTTACTCCCAGCAGGATTTGGTGTACTTGCATCCAAGAATGAAATGATGGATTTACTGCAAAAAAGCAAAGAATCCATAGTCAATGAAATAAATCGGTTATCAGGCGTCATTGAGGTGGTTGTCAAGGTTTATTGGGATTATAACTCAGAAATAAAAGAAATTGAAGTCAACAACAAGGAAATAGTTAAAATTAAATCTAAAATTAATAAAACATCTTCTTTGTTAGAAAAACAAAATATTAAAATAGATGCTGGCAAATTAGTAGAATCATTGCTTCTAGACAAAAGAAATATTTATTCTGATGATATATATGGTTATTTCAAAAATATAGCTCTTGATAGCCATAAAGACTCTGAATCTGGTATAGAAAATGTGCTAAACGCCTCATTTCTTGTAAAAAAAGCCGATAAAGACGATTTTATAAAATCAATCCATAAGTTGGATGAAAAGTATAATAATAAATTTAATTTTAAGTGTATTGCTCCTCTGCCTCCCTATACGTTTTTGAATGTGGAAATGAATTATTTTAAAAAACCATGTTAGGTTTAATAAAAGATATTTTCATAGGTATCCCCGTTATTTTGTCGAAAGAAATTATTCTTGCCATTAAAAAAGAAATAGATAAGGAAGGCCTGATGACAGAAGATGCCATTAGAGCTAGGCTTAAAGAAATTCAAAAATCATTGGAAGATGGAAACTTGAGTGAAAATGAATACGATGAACTCGAAAATGATCTAATAGAAAGATTAAAAAAAATAAAGGCTGAGAGGTGAGAACGGTCGATGTCTATGCAACCCACACGAGAGGCAAGTTCGACGCTGGTCGATGTTATCGACCGTGTTTTAGATAAGGGTTTAGTTATCAATGCCGATATTTGCGTGTCTGTAGCAGGTGTTGAATTGCTTGGAATAAAGATACGAGCTGCTTTAGCTTCTTTCGAAACTGCGGCTCATTATGGATTGGAATTTCCAAGTGGAACAAATTACAATACAGATGCCTGGAAAGAAGCGCAAAAAGGCAAGGAAACATGTCCTCAGTGCGGAAAGC
Organism: Candidatus Atribacter hydrocarboniphilus; assembly: GCA_003542295.1. Taxonomy (GTDB): domain Bacteria; phylum Atribacterota; class Atribacteria; order Atribacterales; family Atribacteraceae; genus Atribacter; species Atribacter hydrocarboniphilus. The sequence continues at coordinate 2,920 of DPKX01000162.1, read as the reverse complement.
GAGTTTTTACGGAAGAGCTTTTGTCGAAATGTTGTCCTTGGTGCGGATGGGTCAGTGCCAGGGCTAGAGAGTCTTTGTTGGATAAAAACGAAGAATCCATTGCTATCGTAGATTAAATTTAAATATGGACAACAGGAATTTTTTATCTGACTTGTTGGATTCCATAGATTCAATAAGCAAAATTTTGCTGCTGGACGTTTGGTGGAGACGTCATGCAAGCATAGTGGATCTTAGACGGGATTTAAGCTGTAGGAATGACTTTGAGATAATTTATAGAATAAAACATATAATAAATACAAATTCTGAAAAAATATTAGGATACTCCATTATTGTTTTTAAAGAATCAAAAATAGATCCGTGTGACGGTAAGCAATGGTTTTTCCAGTGGTGGTTTGTGGATGAGATAGGATTAAATAAAGAATTTTCATGTATGGATATATATTCTGAAGGGAATAAAATTACTTTAATCGCATCCGTGAACGTCGTCCCTAGAATACCAAACGAAATGTCTCATATAATTGAATATAGGAATGGTGTGTTGAAGATAACGCTTGACAAGGAGTAATTAATGTCTCTTAATATTGACGAAGGAAATTTGAAGCAGGGGTTGTTGGGGTTGGTCGTAGCTCTTGTTGAAGTCATTCGCGATGCTCTTAAAATTGAAGCCGTTAAAAGAATGGATGAAGGCTCTATCCGAGAGGCAGAGTGTGAGCGTCTTGGAGAGGCTTTAATGGAGCTTGAAATTGCTCTAGAAGAAATCAAAAAGGATAATGACCTTGTTGAGTCGGTTCAAGCTGTGCGCGATGGATTGGATCAAGTGGTTGGTGACGTTTTGGATCGTATTGTGAATCCAGAGCGTTGGCGTGATGAGATTGATAGATAAAGATGAGGCTTTAGCCATGGGTTTGCCATGGAGGACAGGGCCTTTTTTGTCTGAATGAGGGGGCGCTGGCGATGGAGAAGGTTTTTCCACCTTTTGAAGAGGATGGGAGGTACGTTTATGGTCTTGCCTTGATTTTGGAGAGAGTGTCTTTCACTTCTTTGGGGATTGGTGGCAAACCGGTTCGCATGATTATCTCCGGGGATTTATGCGCTATCGTTCATGATTGTCTTCCGCAGCCTTATCGATCGGCAGAGGCGGATTCAGTTCGAGCGTGGGTGATGGATCATCATCGAGTGCTCGATGAAGCGAGTAAGGTGTTTGATTGTGTTGTCCCTGTTAGTTTTGATACGATTGTCTGCGCTCAGGGAGAGCTTTCTTCTGATCATGTAATATTAAAATGGCTTCAAGAAGAGCAAGAATCTCTAACCTGCATGATGCGTAGATTTAAAAATAAAAATGAATATGTTGTCCAGCTTTTTTGTGCAACTGATGCCTTGGAAAATAAAATAGCTTTTGAAAATAAATATCTACTTAAATTAAAGCAAGATATTGATTTGAAGTCTCCGGGAGTTGCTTATATGTATAAACAAAAACTAGATAAGGCCATTAAGGATGAAGTTTTAATTGAAATAAATAAATTTTCTGATTATTTTTATAATAAAGTTTTGTCTTACTGTAGTGAAATTGTAATAGAAAAGCCTAAAAAAACTGATGCTTCGTCTAAAATGATATCAAACCTGTCCTGTATGGTTGATAACGATAAAATTGACGGTTTAGGTAATTTTTTGGATGAAATAAAATTATATGATAGTTTTTCTGTCAGATTTACGGGTCCTTGGCCGCTTTATAGCTTTGTTGGTGATATAAGTGGAATTTCTCGGAGTATTAGTTCTAGTTGCGTGGAATAAAGCGTTAGTATGAAGCCTACTAGAGATTGTGATGCAACTTTGGTTGATTTGTTAGAGAGAATCCTAGATAAAGGACTTATTCTTCATGCTGATATAATTATTCATGTTGCTGGAATTCCTTTGCTGGGATTAAGTCTTAAGGCTTGCATTGCTGGAATGGAGACAATGCTTCGTTATGGCATATGGAATGATTGGGATGAAGCTCAAAGGGCATATGCCATTGAAGAAACAGAAAAAAATAAACTTATTTTAAATTTGAATGAAAAAGTCTTTTTTAAAACATTTGTTTCTATACTAAAAAATAATTGTCCTTATGAAAATTGGAAATCAGGATTTCTTTGTATTACATCTAACGAACTAATTGTTTCCCAAAACAACTCTAAAAATGTCATATTGAGATGTTTTCTGTCGGATGTAAATATATTTAATGTAACTAAAAAGAAAGATGAAGGTGGTTTGGAAATGGATGTCATGGATTTCTCTCTTATGTCAGGTGGTTCATTCTTGTTGCGTTCTCGTGATATGCTTAAAATCAAATCTGTCTTAGAAGATAGGATTAAATCTATAGCTTGAAATGTAAATATAACGACGGGAAGTGAAAATCATGAATGCTGAAGAGGCTATTAAAAAAGCCAGAGAAGATCTTTCTCTTTTAGCTCAACTTTCTGTAGAGAGAGTGGTGGGAGTTTCTAGGATGGATGGTCAATGGGTTGTGTCTGTCGAAGGGCTTGAGCGTAAATCCATACCGGAAACGATGGATGTGTTGGGTCGTTACGATGTATTTCTCGACGAAAATGGAGGATTGATTTCATTTGAACGAAAAAACTTGCGTTATAGAGGTAATACGGATATTGAATAGATAATTTTCGGTAAATTTATTTATATATCGGCTTATCCAACAACGGGGCTCTCCGTTTTTGAGAGCCCCGTTGTGCCGTTTTGGCTGGTCTGTGGGTGTCATCGGATGTTTCGCGTATCGCCCATGGGCCTTTCAGCGAAAGGCCGCTGCCTCGGCCATGGCCACTTCCAGAAGAGAGGGAAGTTCGTCGAGGAGGTAAGGGAGATGGACGCGCTCGGTGCTCTTGTGGGCGTCCCGCCCGAGAGGGCCCACGTTGAGGATGGGGATATC
>DPKX01000288.1 GCA_003542295.1 Candidatus Atribacter hydrocarboniphilus | reverse complement strand
CGTGTGATTAAACATCTCCGGTTGATAAGCGAAATCGAGTTGACCTTTTCCGTCGGAGACAAAAGTTGTAAAATATTGTTCAATCTCAACACCACGAGGTTTAACCTTTTGAGTGACTTCAATGGCATCTCTTGCCAAATCACCGCGAGCATACATTCTGATATATGGTAAACCAGCTTCAATTGCTTGAAATTGTACTGGAATGGCTAAATTCTGATTGGCATCAATCTCCACCTCAGGGGGATAGGTTCCAATTTTTATTTCAGAACCAGTTTGAGCTTCAAGCCGAACCTTTTGCTTTGGATATTCGTTCCAAAGAGTCATTTGGGTTTGGATCGTATCTCCCTGTGAAAGAAATGGTGGCAATTCTACCCGGAAAGCAAAAGGACTGGATGTTCTAAAGTTAATAACTGATTCTCCAAATTCATCCGAGGTGTTGGCTCTGACTTCAACTCTCCAATTGGCTAGATTGTCAGGGCAGGTAAATTCAATTTCAGCTTCTCCTTGCTGATTGGTTTTTATGCTTGGCATCCAAAGCAGAGTGTCGGGGAAGTATTTTCGCACGGTTGGTTCCCCCGCCCCGCCTCGACCATTTCCCTTAAATTGTGGACGAACATTTTGAACTGTTTCTCCCTGACCATAAAAATATTCGTACCATGATGACTGAGTATAAACTCTATTATCTAAATTTTGATAATAATGTTCATAGATCTTTTCCCACCATTGCCAGGATATATCAAAAATTGCTTGATCCACAATGGCTAACGAAAAGTCGCATTTTCTGGGAAGGAAATCGCTCCCTAGAATTGTTACTTTGAGTTTCCCTTTTTCTTGAGGAAGGTAAACTTCTTTCTCGGTTGAAATTTTTACCAGGAGCTCTTTCTCAGGAATTACTGGAATTTGAATACTTTCGTTATAATAATTACCATTGTAAAAAGTCGACAAAGTTACATAACAACCCAATATATAGTCTTTGGTTATGGGTATCGAAACCTGATAGGGTCCTTTAACCGTAGATTTCACTTCAATCTGGTGAATTTTTTCTCCCTCAATGGTTAATAAATGAGGAAATTCTTCAGTAACCGGTGGAACAACAAGTACATTTGCAGTTTCACCGACTTTATATTCTTTTTTGTCGAGATGAAGCTCTATCCCAGTGGTTGGAAGATAAAACCCAGATCCGGTGACATAAAAAGTATCAGAAGCGGTTATGGTATTCCCTTTCTCATCACGGGTTTCGCATTCCAAACGGTAGTATCCGGGTTTCTCCATAGCAAAATCAATATCGGCCTTTCCATTGACAACTTCAAAGGAAAAAAGCTTTGCCGATGTTTCATTCCAATCTTTCTTATCTTTATCCCAAGTCAAGAGATATATTGTTGCGTAAACTTTTCCAACGTCCACCTTTTTTTCTTCAGCATCAAAAGCTTCAACAGTATATTGGAGATTTTGGTTCATTCCAACGAAATAGCGATTCGACTTAAGAACCAGAGCAAAATCCCCCATCAAAACTTTTACTTGTGCTGTTTTTTGTACCCCTCGATAAGCAGCATCAAATACTCCAACTTGTGCTTCATACCAATAGGCATTCCCCTCTACTTCGGGAACAAAAGTTATTTCCGCTTCTCCATTATCGTCAAGAGTTCCAGTATTTTCTTCAACCATCTCACTCTGAAAGCCATATCTCCAGTAATACATTGGATAGCGAAGGATTTGATATCGAAAAGTTCCAGGAGTAAGCGGTTGTCCAGAATAATAATTGGCTTGAATTTTAACGATCACTTTTTCCCGATTAGCGTATGTTTCTTTTTCGGTTTTTACTTCAGCCTCAAATGATGGTTTTTCATAGTTTTCAATGGATACCATCCGATAGAAATCGCTGTTTTTCCAGGATAGTTTAATCAAATAATCTCCTTCATCAAGAGACATCGGAAGGTCAAACCAGGATGATAGATTTCCATACTCATCAGAAACCAGTTCTGCACTGGAATAAATATTATCTCGATAATCGGTAAGAACCGCTTTCACTTTCTCTCCTGGGGGTGGCGCAACATAACTGGTCGCTAATTTTTCTCGTAACAGAGATTTAAAATAAACTCGCTGACCAGGTTTGTAAAGCGGTCTTTCGGTATAGATAAAAACATCCAGTTTAGACCTGGTATCTAAATAATAAGGATAAATATTCATAAAAGCATATTCTTTATCCCTTTGAGCCATGAGGGTCATTTCATTTGGCTGCAAGTCGGTTCTGGACCAAAGACCTTCAGAATTGGTTTCTCCTTCGCTGACCACTTGATTTTTTTCTAATAACCTCATCCGAACCTTCTCTAAAATTTGCCCACTTTTTCGGTCTTGGACAAAGACGATCATCTGGTTTTGATCAATTTTGGATATTAGAGACAGCCGGGTAATGGAAAAAATAACCCGAGCTTCTTTGCCTCCACCTGCAGCAGTGAGAAGATAAACACCTTCTTGAAGTGGATTGAGAGTGATGGTTTGATAAGTATAGGAAGAATCTTTGGAATAGCGGATTTCTTGTAACCAACTTTTCAGCAATGAAGAGTTACGGTGATAATCATCACTGGTAATTTCAATTGGACGGGTGGGGATTGAACCTTCAATTCCTAAAATATCTTTTAAACTCTGTTTAAGACTTGGAGAAAGTACTTTGGAGGCAATCCCTCGCAGTGATTGGAAAAAACTAAATTTTAAATTTTGCCAATTTTCCTGTTCATTCAGGGGCCTCTTTGGTCTCCAGGTATCAACTGAGAAAAAATATTCTTTATTGCTTTCTAAGATATAGCTTTCCGGATCATCAATACGAAACAACGACATTTGAAGACTTTTGATTTCGCTCACATTAACCCTTGCTTCTATTGATTCACCCGGATAGATATGAGCCGGTACACTCAGTGAGATATATGGAGAAGCAAACGAACTTCCCGATAAAAAAATAAACACGGTTAAAAAAATGAAACTAATCCAGGATAAGAGTTTCAAGAATCTCCCTCCTTCGGGCTTATCTTTCTAATCATTTAAACCAAGGTTATAATATTTATCACTCTAATATTTTAAACCGATAGAATCCTAAAAAAAATGGATTATCAACAACCGGCCACCAGCGACGATCTGGATGCTTTTTTAGGTCATCAAAAAATATTTCTTGAATATAACCTTCTTGATCCTCGATAGCTCCGGTATGATAAATAACTTTCCCCTTCCCCTCATAAATCATAACATGATAAGGAAAATTGAAAAAGCCTGGATGATAAAAAAAAATGAGATCTCCCCTTTCCGCCACCTGGATATCTCTCCCCAAAAAAACTACATTATGGGATAAAAGATACTGTGCCGAAGCAAATACTGAAAAGTCGGTTTCTATGGTTTCGAAGCGGAAAGGACCTGGTTTGATCCGAAAAAGACGCGTCCCCAACAAAGGAATCCGTGGGTAATTGAAGGATTGAATATCAAAAAGACTCTCTAATTCTCCTTGAAAACTCTGGAACCAAGCCATATTATGTTTCTTCAAGGCTTCTCGATAAGCAAAACGAACTAATCCCGAACAATCTTTTTCCTTCCATAGTTCACTTTCCTGGGTTATTTGAGAACGAGCAATATTAACGAATAAATCACGAAAAAGCTGCCGATCAGACTCAATTTTTAATTCTGCTACATCAGGAAAGCCGTCTTTATCTAAATCTTCTAAGTAGGGATCGACTTCAACACTGAGATATTTAATCACTGGAAACGATCGGATCATTAATTCGGTTTTGCCTTCAAGCAACTTCGGAGAAAGCTGCACTTGATCGGATGCCAGGTTCACATTCAACAAATCGCCATCAACCATCTTAACCTGTAAAATTTTCAACCAGGGAGAGAAACCCCAAAAATTTTTGATTTTAATAGGAACAGTCTTTTTCTCGCCTAAAACTTGGAGATTGATTTGTTCTGGGCTCTCAATTTTCCAAGGAAGGGCTAAGGAACTGATTAAAAAAAGAAGAAAAAAAACCAAAAGCCATAAAAAGCGTTTTAACTTCATTCTCCACCCAAAAACCGTAAAGCAAGAAGGGAATAAATTCGTGAGGCAGCAACAATCTGAGTAATAGAAACAAATTCATTGGCAGTATGAGCTTCTTCAATTCGTCCTGGTCCAATAATGACGGTTGGGATGTCAACCTGATCCAAAAAAGCTGCTTCACAAGAAGCTGGAAAAGGAGCAAAAATTGGCATTTCTCCGGGAATATCGGAAATAGAACGGCTGAGTATGTCAATCCCCGGAACATCACGAGGAATTTTAACTGGCGGAAGATGAGGTATTGACTGTTCAATTTCAAAAGTTGAAGGGAGATTATGGATTTCAAAGACTTTTTTAACTGAATCACAAATAAGAGATTTTATTTCATCAAGGGATAATCCGGGAACGGTTCGGACATCGACTTCAAAAAAACACAGATCAGGAACTACATTTGGTGATGTTCCACCTTGGATCTTTCCAACACTGAGAGCCGGTTTCCCAATATCATCATCTCCATATTGATCGAACTCATTTTGCTTTTTTTTAATAATTTGAAGAATTTCTGAGGCTATATAAATGGCATTTATTCCTCGATGAGCGATTCCAGCATGGCACGACTTTCCTTTGATGGTCACACGGAAGGCGGCAACTCCCCGATGCCCTAAGCTAATATTCAAACCGGTTGGTTCACCAACCACTGCAAAATCGATTGGTTCCCAATTTTTTTGCCAGATCTCTATCCATTTTTTTATTCCAAGATTATCTTGTTCTTCATCGACAACAAAAACCAGTTTTAATTTCCCAAACAGATTGGGAGTAAAAAGGGAAACCATTTTTGCCGTATACATCATGGCAGCAAGCGACCCCTTCATGTCACATGACCCTCGGCCATAAAGATAATTATCAACCACTTGACCACCCAAGGGTGGCATGGTCCAACCGGTTCCAACCGGAACAGTATCTAAATGTCCGTTCAGCAATAGACAAGGGCCTTCTCCTCTCCCTCCGTCGATTTCTGCAATGATATTGGCTCGGCCTTCTTCGACTTCTTGCCATTCCACACGGATTTGATGGTCAATAAGATAATTGGCGATATAACGAGCAAGATCCGATTCTCCTCTAGTTCGAGAAACACTGGAAATACGAACTAAATTCTGTGCTAAGTGGATGGGCTCAAAAAGGTCAAACTCGTTATCCAACTGGCTTTTTAAATCAGGCATTACTGGGTTTTCTCCTTCAAAAACAATTCTCTCCATTCAATATTAAATTATGGATTTACTGATAAATTTCGGCTTCCCCGTTTTTGGAGTTCGATATGTTCTTTACAGAGAGGACACTCATCAGGCGAATAGGTCTTAACTTCCATTTGCAATAGGGGGTGAAAGGGATATTTGAATTGAATCTTACCCCCGCTTCGGTCAACTAGTATCCCCACTCCGATAATCTTGGCTCCAGTTTCTTTTATAACATCAATCACTTCTTGAGCTGAAGAACCCGTGGTAACCACATCTTCAACGACGAGAACTGAGTTATTCTGGCCCAAAACAAAATCCCGACGAAATTTCATTTTCCCATTTTCTCTTTCGGTGAAAGCCATTCGTATCCCCAATTGTCGTGCAACTTCGTAAGCAAGAATGATACCCCCAACCGCAGGACCAACAACAACATCTGGTGTTGCTCCCGAAAAACGCTCGATGAGCTCTCCAGCTAATAATTCAACATATTTTGGTTGTTGAAGTAATTTGAATTTTTCTATATAAAAGGGACTGTGTAGCCCGGAGGTGAGAAGAAAATGTCCCTCCATAAAAGCTCCGGCCTCGCGAAATAGCTGAAGGATTTCCTGCTCTCTCATCACTATACCTACCTCACTTTTCCAATTAAATCATTAATATCAAAGATATTTTTTTGAACCAAATAAGCTTTAATACCTTCAATGATTTGAACAGCAGCCGAAGGATCAATGAGATTTACCGATCCCAACGCAACTGCCTGAGCCCCAATAAGGAAATATTCAAGGGCATCTGCCGTTTTCATTATACCACCCATTCCGATGATCGGAAGTCGGGTTCTTTGTATTACATCATAGACCAGTTTAAGAGCCAACGGTTTAATAGCCGGACCGGATAATCCAGCGGTTTTTCTGGAAAAAATATAGCTCTGATTTTCAACATCAATTGCTAAAGCAGGAAAGGTATTGGTAATACTCAGTATATCTACGCCTTCTCTTTCCATAAATTGAAGAACGTTGTTCAGGTCATCGGTATTAGGTCCTAATTTAACGATGAGGGGTTTTTGAATTTTCTGTCGCAAATTTTGAATGAGTTGGCATAAAACTTGACCATTGGACGAAAAACTTTCTCCGCCCTGTTCGATATTAGGGCAAGAAACATTCACCTCAATAGCATCAATCCGCTCTAATCCATTCATCTTTTTGGCAATATCTGAATATTCTTCAATGGTTTTTCCCCATATATTCGCAATAATCTTGGTTTGAAAATTCTCTAAGAAAGGCAGGTCTTCTCGAAAAAAGCGGTCGAACCCTTTGTTTTCTAAGCCTATAGAGTTCATTATTCCCGCATAAGTTTCGTGAATACGAGGTGGCGGATTTCCCACCCAGGGATTCGAGCTTAATCCTTTAAGAGTTAAAGCTCCAACACGATCAAGATCTAAATAAGGAGCAATTTCTCGACCATACCCGGCAGTTCCCGAAGCTAAGATGATCGGGTTGGATAGGGTTAAATTTCCCAAGTGGACTTGGAGATTCATAGTTCAATTTCTCCCAATCGAAATACTGGACCATCTTTACAAACATGGAAATACCCAGGAAGGCCTTTCTTTTTCACTGCACAACTTAGGCAAACACCGTATCCGCATCCCATTCGTGATTCGAGTGATACTTCTATCTGATTGGGTATTATGTCATCCATTTTTGCTAAAGTCTGAAACATTCCCTGTGGTCCACATGCATAAATTTTTGGAGTAGATTTTGATAAAGAATGATGCTGACGCCAATCCTCAAAAGCGTCTAAAACTGTTCCACAATAGAAACCAGATAATTCTTCCTGGCAACTTATTACTAAAGGAATTGGAAGTTGAGAGAGGTATTCAATAAGGACTTTTTCTTCTTGACTTCGAATGCCAAAGAAAAATTGAAAGGGAACTTTTTTGTTGGTAAAAATTTGGGCTAAAAAATAAAGGGGAACTAATCCACGACCTCCACCAACTAATAGAGCTTCTTTGGGATTTAACGAAAATCCATTTCCCAGAGGTCCAAGCAGATCGACCTGATCACCAATCTCGAGCTGTGACAAAATTTGAGTTCCTCGACCAACAATTTCAAAAAGCAAACCAAATTGGTTTTCTTGACAAGCTAAAATCCCGAAGGGTCTTTTTAAAAAAGGGTCATAAGATGATCCAATGGTAACCATCACGAATTGTCCAGGACTGGCAAGATAAGCAATATCCTTTTCTTCCAGCCATAATTCAACAAAAGATGTTCCAAGGAATCTTTTTTGAACAATTTTAGCTCTCTTCATCGAAAAAGCTCCCAAAATCTTTCTTGATAGTAAATCGCTCGCTCTCGAGCCTTTTTCTCAAATCCCTCTCCGGATTCATTGTTCATATCTTCCCGGTAGGCAAAAATCACATCACGAGATACGTTAACAATTGCACCTAAACCATCATCTCGAAAGGCATTAGCCAGGGATTTAATATCACCTTTTTGAGCTCCTACTCCAGGAATTAAAAACAAAAGTGAAGGAAAATTGGTACGAAGTAATTTCAAGTCATCAGGATAAGTCGCCCCAACGACAATTCCAATAGAACTGAATCCTGATTCACCGATCATTTTTTCTCCCAAGGTTTCTACCATCTGAGCAACTTTTACATAGACTTTTTCTGGACCCGAAACGTCCTGTACAGTAGGTGCACTTATGTTTGATGTTCGACATAACACGAAAATACCCTTGTCGGTTTTGCCTGCTTCATCTATGAAGGGTCTCAAGCCATCTTCTCCTAAATAGGGGTTAATCGTTAAAGCATCTACATTCCAATAAGACCCTAGGTGACCACCCGGAAAAGAGACCGATGAGAGATATCCCCGTGCGTAAGCAAGAGCAGTACTACTGATATCATTACGCTTTCCATCTAAAATGATGATATATCCCAAGTTCCGAGCGTATTCAATAGTTGATTTTAAGGCTGACATTCCTGGAATCCCCAACATCTCATAAAAAGCCATCTGAATTTTTATCATACCCACTGTGTCTTGGAGCTCATCCAGTAATTTATTATTGGTTAGGGTAACCGCTTGAGCAAGGGCTTCCCAGGTTTTTCCTTTTTCTTTCAGTTTTTGCTCAAGGATAAACCGGGGAAGATATTCAATATGGGGGTCTAATCCAAGTACCAAGGGACCAAACTTTTGAATGCAAAGGCTTATTCGATCAGCAAAGTTCATACCATTTGGTTCTCCTTTACCTTACTTCTTTTTCTTTATACTTCTCATCACGAATGTCTCATCATTATTTTACCATTCACTATCGTTGCCACCGGCCATCCTTTTAACTGCCATCCATCAAAAGGACAATTTTTCCCTTTTGAGACAAATTCATTCACCTTGACCTCATGATGGGTATCCGGATCAAGTATGGTTATATCAGCATCCATACCAGTTTCTAAACTACCTTTTTTTGTTAATCCTAAAAATTGAGCCGGATTGAAGCTAAGCAGTTTCCAAAAATCAAGCCAGTTTATGATTTCATCTTCAATTAACGCCTTCACATAGAGCGGGACTGCAATTTCCAAGTTGGAAATACCAAATGCAGCTTCATTAAAATCACCTTCTTTGTCCTCATTGGCATGCGGAGCATGATCTGATGCTAAAATCCGAATAACTCCTCGCTGAATTCCTTCTTTCAGGGCAACAATATCGGTTTGATCCCGGAGAGGTGGCTTCACTTTGGCTCGACTTCCATATTGGATAATACTTTGATCATCAAGTAGCAGGTGATGGGGAGTAACATCGGCGGCCACTTTGGCTCCTTGGTTTTGAAACCATTCAATTAGCTTGACACTCAATGCTGTTGACAAATGAGTAAAGTGAACCGTGGCTCCAGTAGATTGGGCTAGGACTAAATCTCTGGCTATCATTGAATCTTCCGCAGCTTTTGGGAGAGATCGGTATCCCAATTTAACCGCTACGCTTCCCTCGTTGACTTGACCTTCTCCAGCTATGTCAATATCTTCTTCATGGAGAATAATAGGTATATGAAAATATCGTGAGTAAGTCATAAGCCGATAAAGTAACCGGCTGTCCTTAACGCATTTTCCATCATCACTTAATGCTTTTGCCCCGGCATTCTTCAAAAGCCCTACGTCGGTCATGGCCTTTCCTTCTAATCCCAAACTGATTGCGGCAGCCGAAAAAACATTGACCAAACCAACCTCACGAGCTCGACTGAGAAAGCAGGAAATCAATAAGGGCGAATCGATGGGAGGACGAGTATTGGGCATACATAAAACGGAGGTAAACCCACCTTTTACCGCTGCTCGAGAACCAGAAAAAAGATCTTCTTTTTTTTCTTCCCCAGGTTCGCGAAAATGAACGTGGAGATTAATTAAACCCGGACCCACCAAATATCCGCTAGCATTGATCCTTTCAGCTTTTCCATCATTGATCCCCGGTTCAATCTGAACGATCACTCCATCATCGATTAATACATCGGCTTCTATGGTTCGATTGCTTTGGGGAAGAATTAAAGTGCCATTTTTTATCAATACCTTATTCATCCGTTTGCCCCCCCCAAGATAAGAGTTTCTAAAACCGCCATACGGATGGCTAATCCACAACTTACCTGCTCTTCAATCAGGGAATTCTCCTCTTCAACCAAAGATGAATCGATTTCCAACCCCCGATTGACC
>DPKX01000098.1:5210-5712 GCA_003542295.1 Candidatus Atribacter hydrocarboniphilus | reverse complement strand
GAGGAATTGGGATGCTAAAAAAAGACAAAAGATGAGATTCTCACGGATTCTGATTACGAATCCTCAGGATGACGGCGATAGCGTCAGATGGGATTCTTACGGCTTCGAATAGCGAATCCTCAGGATGACGCTTTTGGAGACAGAAGAGATCTTCAACCCTCAAAATACAAGGGGGCGAGAGGGAGAAAAAGAAGTAGAAAAGTGGGCTCATGATGACGTCCACAGTATCAGATAGGATTCTTACTTCACACAATACCAAGCTTAGAATAATAACCAAGAAAAGAAAGAAACGCTCATCCAATAGAAGGAAAGAAATTGTTATAAAAAACTTTTAAAAATCAATCGAGTTAGGTAAACATTGGTATAAATTTAAAATCAACAAAAAACATGAAGCAGGAATCTTTTTATACCTTCTCATTAAAAAAGGTATAATGAACAAAGATTTTTAAGTTTAAAAAGGGAGGTGTTAATTTGAGCCGACCAATGGTTTTGTACCAGATGA
>DPKX01000098.1:0-5116 GCA_003542295.1 Candidatus Atribacter hydrocarboniphilus | reverse complement strand
TTAATTGGCTACAACCCCCTTCAAATGATGTATGACAACCATCGAAATCATTTTAACTTTATCATTCAAATTCTTAAACTCCAAGATATCGATATGCTCATAAATATGATTCCCTGGGCTTATCGAACCTATCACATTCATGGTTTTCATTACGATTATTTCCCTACGGTTTTTCAGAACTGGATAAAAGCCATTGAAGAGCATCTGGAACCAAATATGGCTCAATCAATAGGTCTCATTTATCATTTTCTTATCAAATGGCATCCTGCTCTGGTAGATTTGGTGGAAATCAATCGAGACATTGGGCTCTCTTTCCATGGGGACCTTCAAAAAGAACATGAGCAATTTCTTCATTATCTCCTACAGGGTGATTATAGAAACTGTATCACTTATTCGGAAAAAATTGTGAAAACCCCCGCCGACATAGCTCCATTTTATCTTCAGGTTATTCAACCAGCTTTATATCGGGTTGGTTTCCTTTGGCAAATTGGGGAAATATCAGTAGCCATTGAACATCTTTCAACAGCCATTGTAAGTCGAATAATGGCTTCCTTATATACACGGTTTCCTTTAATAGATACCAAATATGGAAATGCAGTCATTACCTCGGCACCTAACGAGTTCCACGAAGTTGGTGGCCGTATTGTTGCTGATTTACTTGAAATTGAAGGTTGGAATGTGGATTTTATAGGGGCGAATATTCCTCAGCAAGAATTGCTGGAACATATGAAGAAAAAGAAACCATTCTTGCTTGGTTTATCGGTCACTATGCCCTACCACATAGAAAGTGCCAGTCAAATCATTTGGTCAGTGAAAAATGATCCTGATCTCACTTCTATAAAAATCATGGTGGGAGGTTTAGCCTTTTTTCATACGACTAACCTCTGGCAAAAAATTGGCGCTGATGGTTGGGCGTCAAATGGATTAGAAGCAGTACAATTAGCCAATTCTTGGTGGAATAAGGTATATTCCTTAGATGTTTAAAAAACATCTTTCTCTTTATCAAGAAAGTCTACTCCAGTATTTTGAACAAATGAGTTCAATTGTTATGGTAATTATTAATTCAAATTTGGAAATTATAGACTGCAATCAGGGTTTAATCAAGCTTCTGAATCTTTCTCATGAACCAGTTGGAAGAAAAATTTCGGATTTCATTTCTACTGAATCGACTAAAACGATACCACTCCCTTTACCAAATGAAATCCATCCTTTTAAATTCCTTTTTCAGGGAGAAAATACTTTTTCTTTTCTCGTTTATGGGGCAATTATTGGCTTAAACGATTCTTATTTAATAATTGGAGAAAAACCAGTTCTTACCGGGGACAGTACAATTTCCACAATTTCCAGTCTCAATAACGAGCTAACTGACTTGGTTCGCGAACTCAATAAAAAAAATAAAGCACTGGAAAAAGCCAATGCAACAATTCAAAAATTGATGAATACCGATCCTCTCACCAATCTATGGAATCGTCGCTATTTTATGAATCAATTAGAAACTGCCTTTTCTTTCGCCAACCGCCATCTTTCACCATTATCTTTGGTTATGGCCGATATCGACCATTTTAAAACAATTAACGATACCTTTGGACACAGTGTTGGGGATCAAGTTTTGATTGACGTAAGCAATATTTTTATCAAAGATTCCAGAATTGAGGATATCGTAGCTCGTTTTGGTGGTGAAGAATTTATTTTTCTTCTTCCACAAACTCATTCTTTAGTGGCAGCAAATCTTGCCGAACGTCTTCGGAAAATGGTTGAGGATTATCGTTTTTCGCAAATTGAATTTCAAATCACTGTTAGTTTCGGAGTGACAGAAAAAACTCAATTTGATACTCTTGAATCACTCTTGAAAAATGTCGACGATGCGCTTTACCAAGCAAAACGGAAAGGAAGAAATCAAACTTTTATCAGCCAGAATACACAACATCAAAATTAGCAAGCTTTTAAAGAGACTGATAAAGGAAAAACAAACAATTACCTGGTTGTGGAATGGTTTTAAAAAATAGGATTGGGCTAATTGAACAACCCAATCCTAAAAAAACCGAGCTGTTTAATTTTATTGCGGTATCTTCTCGTTGACATTTTCTGGAGTAGCAACATCACCTTCGAAAAAGTTGATTTCTTCTGGAAGGATACCAGCGACGATCTGATTAAAGGCTGAAACAACTGGTGTATAGCCCTGGTTGAAGGGATCCTGATCGAGGCAGGCAGTGACTTCACCCAATCGAATATAAGCAACGGTTTAAAATGGTGCAGAGAAAAACTCCGAGTATAACTGTTAATGTTACTTACGTTTTTGACGTAACTATACTTACCTCCGCTTTACTCTTTTTTTACTTTAATAGCTAAAACTACTAAAACCTGTTAAAAAATAAAATATAAAGATGAATGGTAATTTAGGAATCTTCCATTTTAAGAAGGAATAAAAAAAGAAGGAGAAATTTCAATCTTGGCAAAGGATCAAATTCGCAAAAATAAGATTCCTGTATATCTCTACATGCTTGTGATGGGATATTCATTCAAATTTTCTTATTATAATTCCCGTTGATAAAATATCAATTAAAAAATAAGCGATGAAAACCCTTTGGTTTGGATCATCTTTTTGAATTTAAAAAAAACGGTATTTAGTAATAAAATGGAGGGTGAAAACAAATTCATGGAGAAAATATTACATTGTCCCTTATCGTCAAATATATCGCAAATTAAAATAGATTATGTTATACTAAATTAGCAATAGAAAGATAAAAATGAATATTGGAGTGCTGATAAATATGATCATATAGGGTAAATTCTTAAACCTGATTGACATGGTTGCAATTATTTTTAACGTTAAAGAATAAGGAGAAATTTTTTATGGAAAAAATTAATGCAGCGGTTGTAGGAGCTGGTATATTTGGAGATACTCATTGTCGTGCATACTCAGAATGTCCCATTGTAAATTTAGTTTGGGTTTGTGATCAAGATCAAGAACGAGCAAAACAAACAGCACAAAGATATAACTGTAGTTTTACTACTAACCTTCAAGAGATAACCAATGACCCTTCAATTAGTATTGTGCACGTTGCAACTCCTGATTTTGCCCATCGAGAAATTAGTTTAAAGATTATCGAAGCCGGAAAAAATCTCATTGTTGAAAAACCACTGGCAACCAACGTTGAGGATGCTCAAGCTATTACCAATGCGGTAAAACAAAAAGGCGTCAAATTCATGACCGATTTTCAAAACCGCTGGAATGCCCCTTTTATACAAGCGAAACAAAACCTTGAGTCGGGAAAATATGGTGAACCAGTGAGTGCTTACATTCGTCTGGCTAATAGCATTATGATCACCAAATGGTTATCTTGGAGTGCAAAATCCGGGCCTCAGTGGTTTTTAGGGCCTCACATCATCGACCTGGTTTGCTGGATTTATGGGCAAAAACCAATTAAGGTTTTCGCTACTGGTAAACGTAAAGTTTTAAAATCAATTGGCTATGACACTTATGACGCTCTTCAAGCCCAACTTATATTCAAGGATTCATTTGCTACTATTGATACTTCATGGATTGTTCCGAAAAACTGGCCTTCGCTTGACTTTCGAATGGATATACTAACAACCAATGGAAAAATGGAATTAGAACCAACCTTTAATGGAATTACGATGTGTGCTGATGAAGAATACCAAATACCTTTTATCGGAGGGCGACAGGACGGGTTTGGTCGGATGTTCGGTTTCTTTAAAGAACCTATCCTCCATTTTGTTGATCATGTTGTTAACGATACACCCTGTCTGGTAGGGATTGAAGATGGTCTCATAAATACAAAAATTGTGGTAGCTATTGAGAAATCTATTGAGTCAGGTAAGATAATCGAGCTAAATCTATAGCTTTTTTTAGTTATTTTGTTAGAAATAAATCTGCGAATATGGGGGGTGGTAATGTAATTAAAAAAACATAGTGATAGATGAGGATTTGGTATTTACTTAAAAAGTGTTTTTAATCATGGGATTAGATTTTTTTTAGCAAAATAAGGAGGTAGAAATGAAGAAGTTTACCTTACCATTAGTAATATTGTTGATTCTAGTTTGTGTTTCTACAGTAATTGCCCAGGAAAAAGTCCGCTTGACGGTTGAGATGTCGGTGTATGTTGAAGCCCCTCATAAAAAAGCTTTTGATTTACTGAAAGAAGCTTATGAATTACAAAATCCGAATGTAGAAATTGTGTACTATGGCCCAGCCTATGATGAATATTGGGATAAGCTTGCTGTCGAAATCGTTTCCGGGACTGAAGCAGATATTGTCCAGTTACAAGACGCTGCGGCACGATATGCCACCTATGCATCATTACGCGAGGGGGAAACTGGAGCTTTTATTAACTTAGATCAATACATCAAGGGAACGGAATTAGAAGATAAACTGATAGGTCAAAAAGAATTGGTTTTTAACGGTCATTATATTGGTATCGCTAACTATGCAACAGGAATGCGCGGAGTGTATTACCGCAAGTCATTATTTGATGAAGCTGGAATTGATGCGGATACCATCATCACCAATGAAGATTTTCTCGAGGTCGCAAAAGCACTAACCAAAAACAAAGAGGATGGAACCATGCAGTATGGTTTTGGTGCAGTTATTTCAACTCATGCTTTTGCATACGACGAAATGAAAACTTTTATCTGCTATCCAATCGGTGCCACTTATACTCAACTCAATAAACCGCCTTTTGAACCAGATAATATTATTGTTGGCAACGAAGCATGGAATTATGCCTTCAAATGGTGGCAAGATATGATATTTACCCATAAAGTGGTTGCACCTACTCCATACGACAAAGCTGGTGAACGTGATTTATTTTGGAATGGTGTGGTAGCAATGAATATTGACGGACCATGGTTTGTTGGTATGACTAAAGAATATGATGAAGCACTTCTGGATGATCTAGATATCATCGCATCACCGGATGTTGTTTATAATGGTAAGCAGTATCCCTTCCACAAACAGAACTATGGTATTACTCATTTAGTTTCGAGTAACAGCAAAAAGCCTGATGAAGCCATCAAATTTCTCCTTTGGATGGCGACCCCAGAAGCTCAAGCACTTGTATCGGAATGTGGCATGATTCAGTCTAATACTGAATAT
>DPKX01000101.1:265-3142 GCA_003542295.1 Candidatus Atribacter hydrocarboniphilus | reverse complement strand
TGTCCAGTTTATGGGGTCCATTATAACCATCTATTGAAGGAATGATGAAAAAAATATTAAAAACCTTGTAAAGGGTAACCCGTGTTAGGGGAGTTAGGGGGAAAAGCTTAGGGGGCGCGGGGGAGATAAGTGTAAAGGTGGAGAATAATTTGGTCATTCTGAGGAGGTTGGTTGTATTGCACCAACCGACGTGGGAATCCCATCCTTTATACATTGTGGATTTGTGGAATCGGGATCAGTATTAAGAAGTGGGAAAGCTATCAATTATCAGTTTGAGATTATTTTTAAAGGAGGAGGTCGTTATCTTCCTTCCATCAGGGTGGTAATAGCGCTGATGACTTCCTTTTTAATTTCGAAGGCAGAAACCATCTCTTGAGAGAGCGTTGATGATCTCACGAGCAGTGAGGTTTTTGAGCTTTTTGAAATTGATAGTCATTTTAAATAGTAACTATTGCTCGTGGTTCGGAAAATACCTCCACTTCTTCCTGAGGTTCTTTAGGAATAGGGATATGATCTTCTATTAATTCTTCAACCACCATTTCCACCACGTCTTGGATGTTTTTTAAAGCTTCTTCCTGAGTATAGCCCCAGGTGATAGCACCATATTTTTCCAAAACAGAACAATAAGCATGCCATCTATCCTCGTCGGGTTCAACTATAACTTTAAAAATATATGTTTTCATCTTTCCTGAACCTCCAAATATCCAGCTTTAGTATAAAAAATCCCTTCAAATCTGTTTATGTTCAATTTATTGCATTATTTTACCAGTTTATGTTGATTAATCTTTTTTTTCTGTTGTCTCAAAGCAGAATGAGGGTCTATTCTGAAAAAATACTGGCATGATAAATCAAGCCCCTACAAAAGAATGTTTTTCTGGAGAGTCGCAATAAATTGCGCCCATTCAACATTTAATGTAGCGACATGCCATGGCATGTCGTGTTTTGAATATTTTTCAATAAAATTTTAAAAGATGAGATTCTCACGTCGTCCGGCAAAAGACACCAGAATCCTCAGAATAACGAAGATGGTGGATGAGATTGCTACGTCGACCAACCAAAGAACTGTTGGGCTTCTCGCAATGACGGTTTTTATAAGAATATTCATACTTATATGTTGTTGCGAAAGCAGCATGAGAGTCTATTCTATAAATATAGTGAGAAGTGAGTTGTGAATTGTCAATGAAGTAAAAATTTAGAATTGTAAAACCTGGAAATAAGAAAACCATAAACAAGATCTCTTCCTTTGGATTGTGAGAAATGGTTCGGGATTCGATTTTTTTTCAAAGGGAGGAGAGGAGATTGATTATCGTACAAATATTTTCATCCTTATCTGGTGTTTTGACATTACAGGAACGTCTATCTTGGGAGGTCAACAGGATAGCAACCTTCAGCTTAAGATTAAAAGTTTCTAAAAGTTAGGACTTAAATAACTGCACGAAGGATTGTTTTCGTAAATTTTTAAAAATCCCCTTAATGTTTTGATAAACCCAAAATACCAAGAGGCGGAGATCAAATTCATACCTAAATAATTCAGTACCAAGCATTATTAAGTTTTTAAAGGTCGAAAACGAAATTTTTGATTGTCTACTACTACAAAATGACCTTCCAATTTAGCTTCATATCGATCTATTAATTGTTTCAAACGTGGCCACTTCAAATGACGCTCATGAACTTCGAAGCGTAAAAAAACAATACCATAGGCAGGTTTCTTTAACCGGTGTACTAACTCTCCAAAATCTTTATCTTCAGTGATTAAGATCCTTTTTTCGTTAAAAGCCTTGAGAAGTATCTCATTATCGAGAGCGCCGGGCTTATATTGCGCAATATAAAGGACATCATGTCGACCTAACCGTAAATACCTTACCAATTCTATGTTACAACACTCATCAACACAGAATTTCACAGTTGGTTACCTGAGGCAAAGATAATATCTTCCTGGCCGAGATAGTCGGCAGCAAAC
Source organism: Candidatus Atribacter hydrocarboniphilus (assembly GCA_003542295.1). Lineage (GTDB taxonomy): Bacteria > Atribacterota > Atribacteria > Atribacterales > Atribacteraceae > Atribacter > Atribacter hydrocarboniphilus. Next base: position 1,182 of record DPKX01000101.1, on the reverse strand, counting down.
TCTTGCGCATCGAATATATTCTCAAGCTTTAAATGGGGATGATCTTGAAGGATCTCTTCTGGTGACATCCCTCCGGCTAATTTCCTCAAGATAAGTTCTACGGTGATTCGGGTTCCTTTGATAACCGGCTTTCCAAACATTATTTCCGGATTAATCTCAATCCTTTCATGTCTTTTCACTAGGTTACCTCCTGAAAAGTTCTATTCAATATTATAGTAAATAGTACATTTTTTATAAAATCAAGCAAAAACATATATTATAGATCGCAATATATTACCTTGAAGAAAGCTATTCTGAAAAAATACGGGCATGATAAATCAGGCTCCTACAAAAGAATATAAAATTGTTGGGGCATAATGAATTGCGCCCATTCTTTAATTAATGTAGCGACATGCCATGGCATGTCNNCATCTGGTGTTGCAAAGCAGCATGAAGGTTTATCCTGGAAAGTGCTCAGGATAGCAGACTACGGCTAAACAGTGCTGCCACCCTGAGCTGTGCTTTCCCGCGTGAGGATCTAATCCTTTATGATTTCTTTCTCCCCTTCTCCCCCTCTTCATCTCAGGATTTCATGCCCCCTTAGCGCCCTTTGTCAATATTCCCCTCGTTTTACTCGGCATAGAGCTTTCTTTTACTCTTTCACTCTTACCCAATCGGCTTGCCAAGTGATAAGGTATTTGGGTTTTTCGATGAATTCGAGTTGGTAGGTTGTTAATTGAGTTATTAAGTTGGTGGCAGAGGTAAGAATTTGTTGGAAAGTAAGAATAACATTAGGAACATTATCATCCGGTTGAGCTGTATCTGATAAATACTTAAGAAAATACTCTACTTGTGCCATGTATCCTTTTAGGAAAAAGGGTTCGGCATATTCCTGTCCGAGTGTTAAAAGGAACAGGTTATGAGTCCCACTTCGGTTG
>DPKX01000101.1:0-152 GCA_003542295.1 Candidatus Atribacter hydrocarboniphilus | reverse complement strand
GTCCGGTGACCAAGTAGGGTCAGTATCATCGGCAGGATTTCGGGTGAGATTTCGAAAGTTGGAACCATCGACGTTCATGGTGAAAATATCGTTGTTACCATCTCGATGTGAAGTAAAAGCGATTTTGGTTCCATCGGGTGACCAACAGGGTT
>DPKX01000044.1 GCA_003542295.1 Candidatus Atribacter hydrocarboniphilus | reverse complement strand
TGCAAAATTAGAATCTGAGTGCCTCCCAGCTGTCGTAGAAATGGAACTCAGTGGCATGCTGCTTCACACTGAAAAATGGGAAAAATTAACAAAAGAACTGGAAAAAAACCAAAACGATTTAGCGGCGACTCTTCGTCACAAACTTATTGAAGGATTTAAGAGAATTCAACGACTCCCATTTATGGAGGATCAAACCACTGACCGACCGCCTCTTAACTTAGATAGTCCTAAACAAATGTTGGAAGCCTTACAACAGTTGGGTATTCCCTTAAAAACCACCTCTCACGAAGAACTGTCTCAATTAAGCCGTCAATTTCCAGTAATTCAAGCCCTAATCGATTATCGCAAAGTAACCAAAGTGCTTCAATCTTTTGCCAGTGCTCTCCCCAAATATATCCATCCGGTAACCAATCGAATTCATCCTGATTACTGGCAAATTGGAACTACTACTGGGCGTTTTTCCTGTCGAAACCCCAACCTGCAACAAATCCCTCGAGATCAGATTTTTCGAGAATGTTTTATTCCATCAGAAGGTAATCTCCTTATAATCGGCGATTACTCTCAAATCGAACTTCGTGTTGCAGCAGAAATCAGCCATGATCAAAGAATGATCGATGCTTTTCAGCAAAACCAAGATATCCATTGCTTGACTGCCTCCCTTTTAATTGGAAAAAATTTCGATAAAGTTACCAAAGAAGAAAGGCAAGCCGCAAAAGCAGTTAATTTTGGTCTCTTATATGCCATGGGAGCTCGAGGCTTAAAGCTCTATGCTCAAAATTCTTATGGGGTCGAGATGACCGATCAACAGGCAATTGATTTCCGTAAGCGTTTTTTTGAAGTATATCAAGGGATAGCTTCCTGGCAAAAAGAACTCAGTAGCAGTCATCTTAAGGAAATTCGAACCCTTAACGGACGATTAAGACTTTGGGAAGATAGACCCCGAATTACCGAACTCTTTAATACCCCAATACAAGGAACAGCTGCCGATATAATTAAAAAAGCCATGGCTATGTCTTTTCCTTATTTAAATAGCAACGGTATTCATCTCATTGGAACTGTCCACGATGAAATTATCCTTGAATCACCTCAAGAAAAAGCCCAAGAAATCTTCCATTTCTTGAAAGAAACAATGATAAAAGCTGGAAAAATATTTATTCAACAAGTCCCCATAGAGGTGGACATTGTTATCGCAAAAAATTGGTCTGAAAAGTAACTCTAAGAAGAATTTTTAAGAAGAAGGAGAAGAAAATGTCAGTTTGTGAGCATATTGAATTTCAATGCCCCAGTTGCAACTCATCGCAAACAGTTGAGATTTGGAGATCAATTAATACTCAGGAAAACCCTGAATTGAAAAAAGAACTTTTTGAGGGAAGAATTAACGTTTTTCACTGTCTCGAGTGTGACTTCGAAGGAAGTCTTCCAGTGGATTTGCTTTACCACGATGTTGACAATCAATTTTGCGTTCAGTTTTTTCCTTTTGAATGGGTACTTGACGATAAATTCATCCAACGTTTTCGCTTCCAAAATGGAAATGTGGTTTTTAACCTTCAAAAGGATATTTTAAACCTTCCAGCTTACCTTCAAAATTTCCAAATTACTTTTAATATGAATGAAATGATTCGATACATCATTTTTTTGGAAAAAGTCCTGCAGGCTGGTAAAAATAGTTGAAAATAAAAAACCACAGATTCCAACAAACCTTCTAACTTTAATTTTTTCTTCAGGGAATTCGAGCTCTCCAACTCCCCGTAGGAACATCAGGCTTCAACCCTCAGTTCTTAAAGTTTTCCAATTTCTCGGAACCTGTGGTACCTATATTAAACATCAAATTTCATAAAAAGTCAAGATTAATTGGTATCAACCGTGGCAATATCGGGATAAAAAACTGGTTAAATATAATTAAGGGGGCGTAATATGTTATGGCCAAGAAATGGCTCACCAGAGAAGATTCAATCAAATACCTCCATGAAGCTTTTTATGGTCATCTGGCAACCGTAAGCAATAATCAACCCTACCTGGTTCCAGTTAATTATGTTTATCATCAAAATCATCTTTACATCCATTCCGCACTTCAAGGACAAAAACTCGAAAATATTCGAGAGAATTCTCGGATTTGTTTCGAGGTTAGCCATCCCCTCCGGCTTCTACCTGGAAAAAAACCCTGCCAATTTGGAGTTCATTACTGGAGTGTTTTGGTTTTTGGTCAGGCAAGCATCCTTGATGACTTAAATTTAAAAATAGCAGCCCTGAAGCTCTTCATCAAAAAATACAACCATGATGATAATTTAGCCCCCATGGATTCTGATGATATTCAGAACGTTGCTATTATTGATATATGTATCGAAACCATCTCTGGCAAAGCAAATTATTAAAAAGGAAGTTATAACATGGGAGTTATTCTATTTCTTTAATATAATATTTATCGTCATTTTTCTGAAAAAACATTTTTCCCTGGTCTGTAATCAGATGGATTTTAGCAATAATTTTTTCAGCTTTTTCTTCAGGAGCTGGTTTTGTCTGACAATTGCTAATTTCAATCATTATAATATAAGGAAATAGAACACCTTCCTCTTTAAAATCACAATTAAAAATAAAGCTTTCTTGCTCTTGATCTCCATGCTGATCAAAAAGAAAATTTCCCAAGCTATATAAAATATACTTCCCTCGATATTTTTCGATTCCTTGAATAACATGGGGATGATGTCCAATAATCAGGTCAACACCGTTATCAATAAGCTGATGAGCAACTTCGACTTGATGGGGGTGGAGGAGAGATTCATACTCCAATCCCCAGTGGAGAGAGACGATGATAAAGTCCACCTGATCGCGGATGTCTTGAAGGGCAGAAACAAATTCATCTAATCCAACTTGGCAAGGGCCTGAAGTCTTCGGATCAACACTCTCGACTTGAAAAGGATGACCAAGGGATCCAAAGAAAGATAAAATTAATCCATTTTTATGGATTATAACCGGTTTAAGGGCTTCTTTTTGATTCTCTCCAGCACCGAAAGGATACAACCCGGCATTTTTAAGATTAACAATAGTATCTATTAAAGCAAGATTACCATAATCCATTATATGGTTGTTAGCTAAAGAAATGAGTTTTATGCCTGCTTTTTCAAGAACAGCAACATTAGTAGGGTCTCCTCGAAATACATACTTTTTCTTTAATACTTCACCACGCTCAGAAAGAGGGCCTTCCAGGTTGCCAAGCACCAAATCTCGGTTTAATAAATATAAGTCTATTTCTTTTAAAGGATAATCTTGCCCCTTTTTTTCAATAATCATCCGTATCCCACGATCAAGAAGAATATCCCCCACCGCTGAAAATCGAACTGCTTTTTCATTGGAAAAAGTTGGATAGGATAATTGCAAGATTATTATGAAAGTGAACAGAGTAATTACAAATTTCTTGTGTACCATTTGTTTCAATCCTATAAATACAATTTACCATAAACATCTTAACACTGTCATCCTGAGGCTTCGCTTTTTTGAAGCTGTTAGAATCTCATCTGACGCCGCAGGTGTCATCCTGAGCGGTGCTTTCCCGCGTGAGGATCTCATCTTTTTAGGTTTTTTTATTCTTCATAAAAATTTTAAAGAATGAGATTCTCACGTCGCACAGTACGCTCCTCAGAATGGCGGAGAGGGTGGATAAGGTTGCCACGTCGCTGTGCTCCTCGCAATAATGGAACGTGGTAAAAAATCAA
>DPKX01000052.1 GCA_003542295.1 Candidatus Atribacter hydrocarboniphilus | reverse complement strand
GTTTTGGCTTGAAGATATAGCTCCTTTTTCCCAACAGGAACCACTTGAACTGCCCCTACAGTATGGCGAAGATGATCGATATACAGGAAGCGATGGACTGTAAGAAAATAGGCAAAAGGATAATCAAGAGGTTTTTGTGGAACGGTCTTTTCCCAAGTTTTTACCGCATCGTAACTTAAAAAACCAACCGCCCCACCAAGGAAGGGAATTTCTGGTTGAGGATAAATACGTTTTTGCGGATACTTCTCCTCCAAAGAGTTTATTAAATTATCTTTTAAGCTTATTCGAATTTCCTCTTCAGGATCGATGATGAGAAAAGAGAACCTTCCCCATACCTCTCCTCTTTCTGCACTTTCCAATAGAAGTACTGGTTTGTAATCTCGAAATGATTCAAATAATGAAATAGGTGTCAATCGATCAAGCAGTTTTTCACAATAGATTGGAATTGAGTCATATCCCTCTTGGGATAAGCTCATAAAGGTCTCTTGGTCCGGTTGGTGTCTCAACATAATAAACCCTCCAATAAAAAAAGCCTTCATCTCCTAAAGAGACGAAGGCTTAATCCGCGGTGCCACTCTTTTTAACGGTACACAATACCGTTCACTCATCCAGGTACAGGATTTCTCCGATACCCTGCTTCACTTACCGGTGAAGTACCGTTTCCACCTACTCGCTTCAAGCTTTCGAGGAACTGCTCAGAGGCCCATTCATTTTCCTCATGTCACCAGGCTCCCACCTCGTTCCCGGCTCTCTCTGGACATGATCGAAAAACTACTCTTCCTCATCATCGCATTATTTTTTTAATTTTAAGTATCAAAACATATGAATTTTATTTTGTCAATACCTTAAATAGAAACTTTTTAAAATGATCTTGCTGTATTATTTTAATCAATATTTCAATAAAAACCAGCTTTGGTCTTTCCCCGGGCGGGAGAGGATTAAAGTGGGGGTGGGAAATTGAATCTTTCATTCTTGACTTAATTTTAAAACATTAAACCTGGATTAGGATCCAGTTTTCATCCTCATCTGGTACTGCAAAGTAGCATGAAGATATATTGAAATTCTCCTTCAAACCAATCCAATCTTCCCACCGGCAAAGGTTTGAATGACTTTTTTCATTTCCAGGGAGAGGAGGACCTTGTAAAAGCGACCGGAATCCCAGCCAGTTTTGGTGAGCAGTTCGTCCAGATAACATCCAGATATGTCAAGCAGATTGAGGAGTTCTTTTTCATCTTCATCCAAATCAGGGGGCGCTGGCTTATTATTCTTCATTTTCGATTGGGGAGATGCCAGAAATCCCAATTCCTCAATAATATCAGCAACGTTATGGACTAATCGCGCTCCCTGATTGATGAGTTGGTGAGTGCCTTCGCTCTGGAAGGAAAAGATTGACCCTGGCACGGCCATCACCTCTCTCCCCTGTTCCAGAGCAAAGTTGACGGTAATCATGGCACCGCTTTTTAAAGGAGCCTCAACCACCACTACTCCCAATGAAAGACCGCTAATGAGTCGGTTTCTGACCGGGAAACTTTCCTTTTGTGGTCCAAAACCGGGAACAAATTCACTGATCAGGGCACCTTTTTGGCGAAGAATCCGTTCAGCTAATCCTCGGTTCGAGCCTGGATAGACAATATCAACTCCAGTTCCTAAAACGGCAACGGTTTTTCCCCCTCCCTCTAAGGCACCATAATGGGCTTCTCCATCAATACCCAGTGCTAAGCCACTCACCACAACCCAGCCCTCTTCAGCCAATGAGCGGGCTAAATACTGGGCAACTTTTTTCCCATAGGAGGTGGCTCGTCGGGTTCCAACCAGGGCAATCCATTTTTTATGGGAGCGGAAATCAAAATCCCCTCGTTGGTAAAGAAGATAGGGCGGATAGGTTATATCTCTCAATAAAGCCGGATATCGTTCATCGGAAATGGGGAGAATTTGGATTCCCCGCTTGACGATGGTTTGGAAAACCTCTTCCGGTTGAAGCGATGATTTAACTGGAAGAATTTCTTCAACGATTTTTTCTCCAAGACAGTGGATGAGGTCCTTTGGGGATGCTTGCCAGGCATCTCTTGCCGATCCAAAGGTTTCAATTATTTTCTGAAAACGCACCGGACCAATGCCCGGTAAATGGTTAAAGGCAACCCAATACGGAAGATCTTTCATTTTTAAAACTCCAGGTATTTGCGATCCAGTGTTCGATATTGAATGGCTTCGGCAACGTGCTCAATATCAATTTTTTCTGATCGGTCAAGGTCAGCTATGGTACGAGCTACCTTTAAAATCCGATGATAGGCTCGAGCACTTAACGCTAAAGTTTCAATGGACTTTTCAAGAAGATCGTGAGCTTCTCGGCTACAGACACAGAACTTTTTTATATGTCGGACTTTCATCTCCCCATTCAGATGCATCCCATCTTTTTGATACCTTTCCTTTTGGAGAAGTCGGGTTTGTTCAACTCGTTTTCTCACCGCTTCCGAGCTTTCCTCAACGGTATTTGAGGACAGGTCGGAAAAATCCAACCGGGGAATCTCGACTTGCAGGTCCATCCGGTCTAAAAAAGGACCGGACAACCGGCTCCGATAGCGGATGATTTGGGAGGTTGAACAAGTACAGGTTTTCTTGGTATCCCCCAAGAAGCCGCAGGGACATGGATTACATGATGCTACCAGGGTAAATTTTGCTGGATAGGTGGTGGTCATGCTAGCACGAGATATAGTTATCCTCCCTTCCTCAAGGGGTTCCCGTAGTGCTTCCAATACATTTCTCTTAAACTCAAGAACTTCGTCCAAAAAGAGTACACCATGATGAGAAAGACTTATTTCTCCAGGACGCGGCCATTGACCACCACCTATCAGAGCCACATCGGAAATGGTATGGTGGGGCGATCGAAACGGGCGACTGGTAACTAAGGGCTGGTCACCGGATATCAGTCCGGCAACACTATGGATTTTGGTCACTTCTATTGCTTCATCTAACGATAAAAGAGGCAATAATCCAGGTAATCTTTTAGACAGCATGGTTTTTCCTGACCCAGGTGGTCCGACAAAAAGAAGGTGATGACCACCGGCAGCCGAAATTTCTAAGGCTCGCTTCCCGTGGCGCTGTCCTTTGACTTCTGATAAATCTTCCTCATTATTGCTATAGATGAACAAACTCTGAGGATCAATGGTGGTAGGAATTAGGGACTGATTCCCATTGAGAAAATCAGACAACTGGTTGATGTCTCGGAATCCATAAACCTTCACTTTCCCAGCAATAGCACCTTCTCGTGCATTGGCATTAGCCACAAACAAACGATAGATACTGGCTTCTTTGGCAAGAGCGTGAGCTATCGGTAGTATCCCGTGTACTGGTCGTATTTCGCCAGATAGCGATAACTCACCAACCACGATGGTGCGGTCGGAATTAAAATGTGTCTGGCCGGTCGCAGTTAAAATTCCCAGAGCAATGGCTAAATCAAAATCACTGCCGGTTTTTCGAAGCGATGCCGGTGCCAGGTTGACGGTAACCCGGCGGGCGGGAAAAGTAAAACCGCTATTTTTCAAAGCACTACGGACTCGTTCTCGAGCTTCCTGCACAGCTGTATCAGGAAGACCAACAATGTTAAAGGAAGGCATTCCCGGGCCAACATCGATTTCAGCCTCGACTATAGTTGCATCAATGCCAATGGCAGTCGCACTCAAGATTTTCGCTAACAATTTGCATCCCCCTTCACTGGTTTAGACAGAACAACAACTTTATAATCATTATTCTTTTATAATTAATGATTTTTATTACCTCATAATATTTATTATATAAAATATAATAAATAATGACTATTCATTAAAAAACCATTTCTCATGACTTTTTTGAATAATCTCATTAATTTTTTTTCTATACTCGCCATGGTCTTCACTATAAATTTAAGAAGCTACCAATCAATAAGATCCTTTTATCTCTATGAAAAATTCCTATGAGGCAAATGGCCTGAAATATTTATTTCTCAACCTGGGCTATTAAAGGCAACCGATAGGTTTGAGGTTAAAGAAACCCCTATTGATCAAATCTAAAGTGTAGAATTTTTTCTTTAAATATGATATTACCTACCTATGAATTAATTTTTTTAAAGTTATTTAATAACTTTAAAATTTTTAGTAGGAGGGGATTTTAATTATCCTTTCAACTTCTTGGATTTTATCCAGCACACTCATTTTGGCCTCAATTTCATTTACACCAGAAAATCAAATAAACCTGTATTCCCTTTTCTTCTATATCTTGCTTATATCTCTTCCTTTATTAATCCTTATTCTCATCAACCACCGTATTCGCAAGATCAATAAAGAAATAAACCAGTTAAGCCAGGAAATAATCAAGGTTTCTTCAAAAAAGGTTGATAAGTTTGAGAAAGCCGATAATAAAAAGCAGTAGAAACTAATACAATTCTAGTCACTTTCAGCTTTCGCTATTTAACCAAAATTTTCTCTTTCATGGTCTTTCTTCACATAGAATTCTGACCAGGATTCCCAAGCAAGGAAAACGAGATCAAATATATAAGCAATTGTATGTTCAAGAAATTGGTAAATAAAATTTTCGGTTATGAACCATTCCTTTAGGTTTAAATTAGTGGATAATTAGTTATAAATAAGCAGTAATCTAGGGAAAGGCTTGGTGATTTTTTCTTTTTATGACGGCATTTCAGGGCATTACTTATTTCACGAATGAAAGGATCATCGGTGTTGTAAAACTTTTCTATTATTTATTAATTACATTATTTTCTCGACAAATTAGTTATATTATGAATTTTTAGATTTCAACTTCTTTCATCTCAAGAATTCGATCGACTCGAAAGTGTCTCATCTCTTTTCTTTTAAAACAATAGGCTTCGAGTCCGAAAAAGTGTTTCCCCTGGTAATCGAGTTCACCTAAATAAAATGGTTCGATTATTCGTTTGGATTTTTCATCGTTGGTTTTGAGATATACAATTTCCAATTTTCTTTTCGCTTCAATAGCTTGCTGAAGAAAATGAAGCTTTTCTTCTAATGGCATCTTTTCATCGGATATCCGGTATTGATAGCGAGTGAGAAACTCTGATACTTTCCAGTCAGCAAAGATGTGTTTTTTTTGGATAGGTTGTTTGAGTACTATCCCTGTAAGTGAGGTACACCGGCTCAAAGCCACATAGACCTGCCCGGGTGAAAAAGCCCCTCTCTCAAGATCAAGAACAATACGATCAAAAGTCTTTCCCTGGCTTTTATGGATGGTAATCGCCCATGCTAACCGCAAAGGGAGTTGAGTGAAAGAACCTAGGGTTTGGGTTTTAATCAATGAATCACCTTCATCATACTGGTATTCGAAGATCTCCCAGGTGTAAGGTTCCACTTTAACCAGATCTCCATCGGTTAATTCAACTATCACTGAAGATGACTCATTTTCTTTATCTTGATTACATAGAACAACCTTCCCGACGCTTCCATTCACCCAGCGACCAGAGGGATCATTGTTTAATAGCATGACTTGAGCTCCCTTTTTTAAACCGATAATCTCTTCGGTAGGAAAGTTCTGGGGTTCAAAATTCCCTTCGATTTTGGAATCAAAATAATAGAACGTGCCGGAAATTTTTTCCAGTTGTTCCTGATTGATTTTATTTGCCGTACTGTTACGGGTGGTGAGGGATATGCAAAAGTCTTCCGGGTTCGGTTCATAATTCGGATCATATCTGGTATTGAGAGTATTTAAATGTTCATCGGTAACCGTCCCATTTCGTATGGCATTGAGAATTTCAATGAATTTTTCATCTTTCTGACGGAAAATCTTATCCAGTTCAATTAATGTCAGGGGAAGGTCGTTAAAAGCTTGAGCTGAGAAAAAATACCCAGTCTTATATTTGTTTTTAAAAATATCCTTTTCTCCTCTTTTGATCACCGGAGGAAGCTGATAAAGGTCTCCAATGAAAACCATTTGTTTCCCACCAAAGGGTTTTTCCCTTTTTTTGCAATTAAGCCGTAAAAATCGGTCTACGCAGTCTAAAAGGTCGGCTCTCACCATTGAAATCTCATCAATAATAATTGTGTCAACCTGCTGGTAGATGTCAATTAAATCGCTGTGTAGTTTTTCCACTTTATCCAGAGTGATATCCGGTCTAAATCGAAAAAAAGAATGGATCGTTTGTCCTTTAACATTTAAAGCGGCGACACCGGTAGGAGCCAAAACCACTACTTTTTTTGAAGTATTATTTCGAAAAAATTCAAGCAAGGTCGATTTTCCTGTACCAGCTTTCCCGGTAATAAACAGGTGAGATGAGGTTTTTTCTAAAAGCTTTAACGCCGTATCAAATTCTGCAGTTATTTCAATCAACGGATATGGATGGTTCTTGTTATTTGGTTTTAAATGAGAATTCGGGGGACTCTTTTTTACCAAGTCAACAGCTTCTCCCAATTTTTTATATTATCTTGATTGTATCACCAAGATATCTTATTGAGTTCCAATCAGTCAAGTTTTAGAATACTATCCTGAAAATATCATCAAATGAATTCCGTTATTGAGGAGGGTTAAGGGGGTGCCCTCAATCGGTCATCCTGAGCCCTCACTTTGTGAGGGCGTGAGGATCTCATCAACCCAATCCGTCATTGCGAGACCTCGTTTTTTGAGGTCGTGGCAATCTCATGAGTCATCTTTTATTATTTGTAGGATTGAGAAAATGTGGAATCGGAATTAATGCGATGCTTATAATGTCCGGTAAAAACCCCGGACTCCTCAAAATAACGAATTGGCTCAATGAGATTGCCACGTCGCAT
>DPKX01000194.1:7021-7491 GCA_003542295.1 Candidatus Atribacter hydrocarboniphilus | reverse complement strand
CAGTTTTGCCCATGGAGGAAAAGATGGTTATCCTTATCCCGTTGATCGCCCCAACTATGATCGTTCCATAGAAATAATGAAGCGAGCAGTAGAACAATCTCGTTTAGGAAACCAAGAAATTACCAATGCCATTAAACGTCTTCAGCGTTTTTATCAATTCTAATCAACTAAATTAAAGTTCAATTTTTGCAGTCTTCAATCCGGGACTTTACGAAAACCATTTGGGTTTTAAAGCTCATCAAAACAATCTAAAAGTCCTATTAAAAACCTTCTCTTTACTTTATAAAATAGAATAGATAGTTATCTTTCTTTTTATGGCACCAGATAACAATGAAAAAACTTATTTAAATTCCTCGTTACGAGGAGTCCAACCGTTCTTTGGTTGGGTGATATGACAATCTCATCCACCCACTTCGTCATTCTGAGGAGTCCAGTACCTTTTACCGGACGACGTGAGAATCTCATCCTTT
>DPKX01000194.1:0-6984 GCA_003542295.1 Candidatus Atribacter hydrocarboniphilus | reverse complement strand
GAATTCATTTGATGGTATTTTTAGGATTGATTTTCATGCCAAGTTATGGCATCAGTTGAGGATGAAAATATAAACTCAAGAACCAATCTCTCTCTTTAGCAAAGGGGGTTAGGGGGATTTGAATTTTTTGAAAACCAATCGAATCCCGAACCCTCTCCCTTTATTTAAAGGGAGAGGAATAAAAAAGATTAATAAATTATAATTCATTCTTTTTTCCCTACAAACCATTCAACCATCCTTTTTACGGCACCACGGTTATCTGGTGGTTTATCCTCAGGGAAAGCTTTGAAAGTTAATTTCTCAACCAAACTTTGGCAGTTTTTCAATTCTTCTTCTAAAAATGAAATTCGGTCTTTCATTTCCTGGTATAGTTTGTCATCCACCGGTTTTGGTTTGATAACTTTAGGAGCTTCTGTCTTCTTCTCGCTTTTGCCCTTATCAGCCAGGTAACTCTGTACTGCCTCTACAGGAATACGATATACACCCTTTTCTTTTTTAGCCGACAGCTTTCCAATCTTTATTAAGCGTCTTACTGTCCCTTCCGATACACCAGTAGCTTGTGCGGCTTCTCGTATGGTATAATTTGCCATATGATATCCTCCCTCCTTTTTTTTATAAAATAACTTTCTTTAACTTTTTAGTCAATAGGGTTACGAAACATATGTTTTAGTAAGTACTAAATTATTAAAATAGTAGAAGATTAACTTAGGATCTTTCAACATTTAATAACATCATACTTTATAGATTAGACTTTGTAGGAAAAATTTGTTAAATTTAAATAACAAGCTCTATATAGCTCAAAGTATTAATTAAATATTTTACATTATCTTATATCTTTTTAAATGATTCATCAATTTGTATATTTAAAACATTGCAATAACTTAAAGATAAAATAAATTAACTTAGGGTTTCAACCCTTCATAATTTATATAAAGGAGGATTTTGTTATGAATTCTAAAAAACGTATTGCTCTTTATATTATACTATTTGTTTCTATTTTTCTTTTTACCGGTTGTTGTCCAAATCAACAATTCCCACCCAATTCAGATGACCAAGTTGATATTCGTGGAACTATTCTCAATATTATTCCTACTCAAGTTAAGTCTGATATTTTAGGAACTATATATGTGGAAGGCCCTCTTTATGAAGATACTTCTTACGATAAAGCTTATATATCAATTACCCCTTCAACCCTTATTTTTAAAATTGACAATCTACTTTCTTCTAATAGTCAATTCATTCCTATTCCATTCCGTGAACTTCAAACTGGGATGATTGTTGAAGTGACATTCACAGGGCCTGTTTTAGAATCCTATCCGGTTCAAGCTACTGCAAAAAAAATCGTAGTTTTTGATACTTTCGCTCAGTAAATGCTTTAATTTCTAAAATTTTTGGATTTTGTAATTCTCCTTCACATTTATTCAATATAGAAAGATATTAAAAACTCGAGTTAAAAACTGAATATAAACTTCAAGAAAGAAATCACCGAACAAAATGATCATTTTTCATGCCAATTCATTTATAAATGATCTTGGTTGTAGCTTGGTAAAACATTCATTTCTATCTAACTTAAAATTTCTTGCGGGCATAATAAATCAAGTCCCTACAAAAGATTTTAAAAAAGGTGTCATCTTGAGCCCTCGTTTGGTGAGGGCGTGAGTATCTCATTTTGTAATTTTTTCTTTTATCCTTTAATTTTTTTCATTCACCCCCTCTCCCCATCTCCCCCTCGCCCCCCCTCAGCCTTTATTGCGCCCGATCTTCATGTAATGCAGCGACATACCATGGCATGTCGAACCTTAGTTTTTAATGCTCATCTGAAATCACAGGCGTCATCCTGAGGCTTCGTATTCAGAAGCCGTGAGGATCTCATCCTTTCATTATTTTTTAAAAAAAATTACTAAATGATATTACCACGTCGTCCAACCAAAGAACGGTTGATCTCCTCGCAATGAAGGTTTGAAGCAGGTAATTTCACCCTCATCCTCACCTTCTCCCATCAAGGGAGAAGGAATGAAAAATTCTCCCTCTTGTCCTCTCGGTTTTTTACCCTCATCAGGTGCTTTACAGAACATGAAGCTCTTACCTGTTTTAATAAAATGTGAAATAATAAATAATAGAGAGAAATATAAAATAAGGAGGGTTTAAAATGGAAGCCATTCAAAGTAGGAATTCAATGAAGATTATTACAAGTATCACCTACTTACTCATGGTTATTACCAATACCTTGGCCAACATCCTACCCATAAACCGAGTGAACACTGGTCAGGTATCCGATTCCTACCCAAATCTTTTTGCTCCGTCTGGTCTCACCTTTTCGATCTGGGGTTTGATTTACGTATTATTAGCAATATATACACTGTATCAAATTGGCTTATTTCAAGGTGATAAAAGGACCGTCAAATTTGAACTTCTATCTAAAATTAATATATTGTTCTCGATTTCTTCAATTGCCAATGTATTCTGGATTTTTTCCTGGCATTATTTTATGATTCCGTTTTCTATGCTCCTGATTGTGTTTATTCTTATTTGCCTTATCCGAATTAATCAGTTGACCAGTCGAGAACAACTTACATCGAAAGAAAAAATTTTTATCCGACTTCCTTTTAGCGTTTATTTTGGTTGGATTACCGTAGCAACTATTGCCAATGCTACAACTCTTCTTGTTCATTTCGGTTGGAAAGGATTTGGAATATCAGAGTCGATTTGGGCAGTTTTGGTTATCATTATCGGTATGCTGATTGGATCAGTTACTTTATTCAAGAATAGAGATATTGCCTACGGCCTGGTTTTGATATGGGCTTACTTGGGAATATACATTAAGCACTCATCAGCGAGCGGATTTTTTGGCCAATATCCGGCAGTTATGTACACCGTTATTGCCTGCATTGCAATTTTTATTATAACAATGGTCTATAGGCAATTTTCTAAGAAGTTAATATAAAATATCGCTACTTCTAATAAAACGTTTATTTAGTTTCTTTTAAAAACAACCGTTGCAACTCACCAAATAATAATGCGTCACGAATTTCATCTTCAAGGGTATGTTCTTCAATACCCATTTTCCACCAATATCGTTGTTGTTCTTCTGAGAGGATATGCCCAGAACTTCCTAAGCGAGGATTGGACTGAAAATATTCATAGATTTGGAATAAATCAAAAGCAACTAAAATCCTTTCTACCATTTCTTGTTTAGCTCGTTTGGTTTCATCAATCACTCTTTTTAACCGTTGGTATTCTTGATCCAGATCTATTTCATAATCACCGAAAACCGAATGAACTTTTCGTTGTGGTTTATAATCTGATCGTCTTCTTTGTTCTTCAATCTTTTGAAGTTTTACAAGTGAATTATTGTGCATCACAAGAAGATTATAAAGCTTTTCCCCAATGACATAACCCAAAGCTTTATCAATTCCATAGCGTCTTTCGATATTCCGAGCCGCTTCTACCCAAAGTTCTGGTTGGTTTTCATAAGCAAAAATTGAATACACCTTGACTCACCTACTCATCTATAAAAATACATCCTAAATATTTAACTTATATAAAATGATTGCGGGCTTGATAAATCTAATCCCAGTGAAAATTTTTAGACTGTCGGGGAACCAATTTAATGCAGCTGATTTATGGCTTAACACGGGTCAATCCAGGGCTTTGAACCTGTCTTCTTTTCTTTAAATAATAAAAAGATAAAACTGCTAAGAAAAACATAATAATTGTGGACACAAGAGGAACGAAAAGTCCCACTTGCAAACCGGCATGCTCAGAAACCACACCCATGCTCAGGGGCATGATCATTCCACCAATTCCACCTGCGGCAGTTAGAACTCCTGATACGGAACCACTGTATTGAGGAAAAATTGAACCAGCTTGAGCCATAACGGTTGGATAGATCCCTGATAAAAAGAAACCTAATAATATAAAAATTATTATAATTGGATTGATTGCTTGAATGCTAAAGACAAGTAAAAAGAATACTGCCGAACCTAAGCTCAACAAAACCAAAGTTCGCGAATAACCTACTTTTTCTGATATTAAGCCGGTTAGAAGTCTCCCTATTGTTAAGCCAATAAAAAACAATGAAAGAGTAAATGATCCAATCGCATGAGACACGTTCCGAGTATTAATCAAATAGGTAGGAAGCCATCCTGCTATTACTTGCTCAGCTCCTACATAGACAAAAAGAAGCAATATGAGTTGGATTATAATCCTATTCTTCAACAACATAGCAACATCTGATAGTTGTATTTTTTCTTGGGTATCCACTTTTGAAAGATGAACAGGGAATAAGAGAAGGAAAAATAGAATCGGGAGAAATGCAGTAAAAAGAAAAGCCAGTCTCCAATTCATTAATGACGCGGAAGCAAAAGTAAAAATTAAAGGCCCACTCAACGCTCCAATTCCAAAGCACATATGGAGCAATCCTAAACCAATTCCTTTTTGATCTCCTGATATATCGATAAACAAGCCATTTAATCCACCATCTAAGGCTCCCAACCCTGTTCCTATAAGAGCCACAGAAATAAAGAGAGTAATTTCATTTTTCCCCAAAATAAAAGTAATCAAGCCCGAAGCCATCATGGTTGCACCAATAAGCAGAAAGGGTTTCTTGCCAAAAAAATCTGACGCTATTCCCGCCGATAAAACTGAAATAAAATAAAATACACCCTGTACAAAAAAAAGGGCTCCTACCAATGAAAAACTCATCCCGAATTCACTTATTAAACTGGGAATGGCTGGGCCAATTATCGTGTTAGCGAGGCCCAATGAGACAAATCCCAGATATCCAACAAAGTGGGTTTTGGTGAAGGTCATAATCAATCATTCCTACTTATGACAAGTTTTTTCTTTAAAATTTAAGGAGACTATAAATAAAGATCTTAGAGCTCAAAAGGTGGTTCATTTAAAATTGAATTTATTAGGTCCATAATTTGATTCACTTTTTCCTCATTACCACTAATATTTAACCAAATTGCTCCTTCTGCCCCACTAACTCCTCCACTGGCAACCAGATCACATTTTACTCCCGAAAGGAGCGATATGGCATCTATTTCAGTAAAAACTTCTCCTGGAATCGGTAAAATCCTTGGTCCAGAAGACTCGGAAGCATTCATTCTAGTAACTATCTCATCCAGATTCCCAAAAATCCGCTTTTCTAAACCAACTGGAATTATCAAACGCACTCGCTTTCCAATAATTGCCTTCAAAGCCGTAACCGCAGTTCCTCCTTCAGGGTGACCTATAAGAACTGCTGCTCGCTTTCCCAATACATCAAGAGCATTTGCTCCTTTTAAAATTAAATCTCCTTGTTTCATTTCATCAATGACATCATAAATGGTTTTCCCTTTTAACCACTTGCCACGCTCAATAACCACATCGCCTGGGAATCCACTTTCATCCGGCCGCCTTCCTGTCTCTGACATCAATTGAGCCGGTGGAAGTACAATACCTCGATAGAAGCATTTTCGGTTAAAACCATTGGATTGCCCAATTAGTGCCAATATTTCCTCGGCAACATATCCATTGGTTGTCCCAGCCACAATCACAACTATACCCGAGTTAAGCGCTGATTGTACATCAGGATGTGTAGCTATGGCTTTGGCTATCAATCTTTTCCCAGCCGCTGGTGTCAGAATAACTTGTACCATTTTACTCTCTCCATAAGTATATTTTATTATTAGGATAATCTCTCGAATTGGTTTTTAGCACTTCGTTTCCAGATCTCCGTCCATTATATCGTAATCTAATTTTATTACCAAAATTTTAAATTTTGTTAATACATCTTTTAAATAAAGGAATTGATGACCGATATAAATATTTCATTTTTTACAAATAAACCACAAACTTTCATAACACATTGTGACACCAGATGAGGATATAAAAAAACCGAGGGGGAGAATGGGCGAGGGGGTGCGAAATTTTTAGGAAAATATTGTGCAACGTGGCAATCTCATTTATTAGAGCCAGTGAGTCGTGAGAAGTGAAACGTGAACCGAATAAAAAATTAAGAATTGATGAACTTTGGTGTTGAGAAATTCATAAAAAAGCCTCTCCATTTAGCCAAAGGGAGAAAAAACTTAAAAATATGAGATCCTCACGCCCTCGAAAAACGAGGGCTCAGGATGACGGGGCATTTTTAAGCATTAGTGTATTTTCAGGATAGATTAACCGACCTCGTCCGGAATGCTTCTGGCCAGTCGATGTGCTGGACCTGGCTGAGAAGTTGGCCTTATTTGGGGAATAAACTAAAAAAACAAATTGAAGAAAAGAAGACTTGATTTCTCTACGAATAATAATTTGAAAAGAATTCTATAGGCAAAAGAGGTTTTTCGTATTAGAAGAAGTATTAATTGAATTCAAATGTTATTATTTAGAAATTTCAAAGTTAAACCCTAGTCAATAAGAATTCATTAAGCCCAGTTACACCAATTTTTCCTTATCTCATAAACCATTAATCGGAATTCTTTTTGTAATAAGCCCAAAATTCTCTTTCTTCTCTTTTCTTACGCAGTCTTATCCATGAGTTCAAGCCATTTTTTGAATCGCCAAAAGGACAACCAACATTTTTGTAATCAGTATAAAAAGCACTATCTGCATTCAACGTAACCGGTATAAATGCTTTATAGGAGTTTTCAAAAAAGTACTTAACATCGTAAAAAATCCGTTTAATTTTTTTGAGGTACCCAATGTGATTCATAACTTCCTCACTCCTCATCCTTAAAAAAACTTTTTGCTTTGTGGCTTTATCCCAAATAGTTTAGGTTTATTATCTCCCATATCCTATACTATAATTTCTCACTCGCTCTTTTATTAAATTATACACCTTCCCAATGATAGTTTTACTATCTATCTCCGATTCTTCTCAATCACTGGCCTAAAATTATCGTTTATTTACCGGATAAACCTATTAAAACTTTAAAATATATGCTTTGGATATTATTTATTTCTTTAGGCAAATGATTGAAAAATTCAAGAATCAAGACCTGA
>DPKX01000257.1 GCA_003542295.1 Candidatus Atribacter hydrocarboniphilus | reverse complement strand
CCCCTACAATTTTATATTCTTTTGTGAGGGCTTGATAAATCAAGCCCTTCGGTTTTTGAATGAAGTCAAATTTACTTTTTACCGAGTAAAGCCTAATCAATAACCTCAATAGTCACATCATCGACGCCAGCTTGATGGATCCCAATGGTTTTTGCCGCTGCGAGTGATAGGTCGATTTCCCGATTTTTACTTCTCGGTCCCCGATCATTTACTCTTACAACAACTCTTTTACCATTATCTGGATTCGAAATGAGCAGAATCGAGCCAATCGGGAGGGTTCGATGAGCAGCCGTAAATGCATAAGGATTATATTCTTCTTCACAGGCTGTTGCCCTTCCGGAGAACCTTGGTCCATACCATGAAGCTAAACCAATAATTTTATTAACAACCCGTCCTTCGTATCCATCATATAAACGATAAAATTCCATTTGGATCTGATTTAACCAGAGAAGAGCAAGATCTAACATTTCGGAGTTATTTAAAGAGGCATCGCTTGGGTAAACTGAAAATAGAAGTTTTTGGTTACAATAAGCTTTTACTTGTTTTGATTCAGGTGAAACATAGAAATTAATGGTACCCGATGGTGGATGAGTGAATAAATCCGACAATCGCTTATAAATTTTCTCAGCTCTTTCATCGATAGAAGAATAATCACCAGAATGACGAACCCGCATTATTCTCCTTCCGTTAATATGAATCGTTCCTGAATTTCGTGTCACCATTCGACCTGGTATCGATTTGTTTGCCAAAACTGAATTAGAAAAAATAAAAACCGCTAGGGATAAAATAAGGGTTATCGACATCCCTTTCATGAATTTCTCAAAATAAGACATACGGATAGGCATGCAATGCCTTCCCCCTTTCCTAAACTTCCTAGTCTTTCATTGGTCGTCGCTTTAAGGCCGATCGACTGAATACTTACCCCGGTTGCTCGGGACAAGTTTTGTTTCATTTCCAGAGAAAAAGGCATGACTTGGGGAAACTCGGCAATGAGGGTGCAATCAAAATTAATGATATCCCACCCATCTCCCCGTATTTTTTGGGTTATTTCTTCCAATAATAAGAGACTGTAAGCACCAAGGAAACGTTTATCTTGATCAGGAAACCAATACCCAATATCCGGGAGTGATGCCGCTCCCAACAAGGAATCCATTAATGCATGGCATATCACATCACCATCGGAATGCCCGGATAAACCAAGATGATAAGGTATGGTAACGCCGCCTAAAACTAACTTCTTTCCTTCAATAAAAGGGTGAATATCATATCCCAAGCCCACCCTTATGCCGCTCAGGATTTTATCCATCGTAAATTCTCCTCGGCTCGGATAAAGTCCTGGGGGGTGGTTATTTTATAATTTTCTTCAGAACCGATTACCAAGTAAACTGGGATTCCCAACCGCTCAACCATGGCCGAATCATCAGTCGCACAAAAACCGTCAGCTTTGGCTTTTTGAATGGCTTCCCAAATTATAGAAATCTTAAAAGATTGAGGGGTCTGGGCTCTCCAAACCATTGATCGATCTAAAGTTGATTCAATACAGCTATTATTTTTACTCACCTTTAAGGTGTCAACCGATGGTATAGCACAGCATACCGCTCCATATTTTACTACATCCTCTACTGAGCGTTTGAGTATTTCATCACTTACCAAGGGTCGAACTCCATCATGAATTAAAACATAATCATTAGGACGGTTAAATATTAATTCCAATCCGGCGTGGACTGAGTCCTGTCTGGTATTTCCACCAAAAACAAAACGTAAAACTTTTTTGGCGTGTATGGTAGTTAGAACTTGATCCCGGAACTGCTTTTCATGATTTTTGTTAATAACAACAATTATTTCATCAATGAAGGGTGACTTTTCAAACACATCAATAGTATGTGCTAACAGCGGTTTTCCTAAAACCGGTAAAAATTGTTTGGGAATAATTGTGTTCATTCTTTCTCCAGTCCCGGCAGCAACGATCAACGCTATGAACAAACAATATCACCTCATGTTTCAGGATATTGAGTTTCTCTATTTTACATTTTTCCTCTCGGTTTGGCAAAAATCATCCTTCCCGCCGGAGTCTGCAGAACACTGGTTACAACGGTATCTATTACAACATTGATGTATTTTTTTCCTCCTTCAACCACCACCATGGTTCCATCGTCCAAATATCCTACTCCTTGATCGGATTCTTTTCCTTCTCGAATGATTTGTACTCTTAGTTCTTCTCCAGGCAATACATAGGGCTTTAACGAGTTAGCGAGTTCGTTGATATTAAGAACTTCAACTCCTTCTAACTCAGCAATTTTGTTCAAATTATAATCATTGGTGATGACTTTTGCCCCCATTACTTTGGCCATCTTGATTAACTTAGCATCGACATCCCGTATCTCGATAAAATCTCTCTCAACTATGCGGATATTAACCTTTTTTTCCTTTCTCATTTTATTTAAAATATCCAAGCCTCGCCGCCCTCGACTTCTTTTCAAGGGATCTTGGGAATCGGCAACCTGCTGTAACTCTTTTAGAACAAATCGAGGGATGATCATGTCACCTTCAACAAAACCGGTTTTGCAAATATCTGCTATTCGTCCATCTACGATTGAACTCGTATCAAGTATTTTAGCTATATTGTTTTGCCCCCGTAAAAGTTTCATTTTCGGGATTCCAGTAAAAATCATAATAATATCTTCTTTACGAATTATTGCCAATGCCAATCCAATAATGCCACAAGCCAAAGTCACTAACAGCGGCAGAGTAGTAATCTTACTATAAAGAAAGGAAAGAGGGTAGGTTAAAAGGGCTCCAATTACCAAACCTACAATCAACCCCCCTAAAGCAACTAAAATATCAATAGCAGACAGCCGATTAACTGCGAGAGAGATTTTATTCCATTTCTCCAGGAAAAAAAATTCGGTATATTTCTGGCTTAAATAGGCAATAAAACTATAAATACCGGTAATGAGAATAATTCCAAGCCATGAATACAGATTTAGTGAAGTTTGTAGGGATCTGTAAATTAAAGTACTCAGAATAAAGACAATAATAATCGAAACGATATACCCCCACTTACCACCACTCGTCATATCATATCTCCTCCTAACTGAATGGATAATAAGCTTCATTATCTCTATTGCTTATGTATTGGAGTGAGTCCCTCCTCTCTATTAGAAGTTTAAAGAAAAAAATATCATGCGGTTTTAACCTTCTTTTTTAAAACCGCTTTTCGATATGGATAAATTGAGATTATAATTCCCATATTTGAGTGTTATAAAAATAATTATAACACTCATCCTATACTATCCAAAATACTATTTATCTTTCATTCAGTTCCTGATGGGCTAAATTCAATAACCTTTCATTTTATTGTACTAAATTTTCTTTTTGTGCTGCTTCATAAAGGGTTTGATATCCGATAATTTTTAATCCCTTTAGCTTTTTCTTGGCGCTATTTTGGAGATGATATTGCGATGTTACCACCCGACTAATTCCCATCCTAGCCGCTTCTTGAATCCTTCCTTCAAAAAAGTGGACTGGACGAATTTCTCCTCCTAATCCAACCTCCCCTAAATATATGGTATTTTTATTGAGACTCTTTTCTAAACGTGAAGAAATAAGACTAAAACAGATGGCTAAATCAGGAGTAGTCTCGGTGACCTTCATTCCTCCAGCCATATTCAGGTAAATATCTTGCTGACCGAAACGAATATGCACTCTTTTTTCAATTACTGCAACCAAAAGATGGAGGCGATTGACATCAAAACCAACACTCACTCTCCGTGGGTAATCAAGGTAAGATTGATTGACTAAAGTTTGAACTTCAAGAAGTAACGCTCTTCTTCCCTCGGCAAGAACCGTGCGTGCGGTACTGCTATTATCAATATCTTTTTCCACCAAGAAAAATTTTGAAGGATCAATCAACTCGACCAATCCTTCTTCTTTCATCTCCAATAAGCCAACTTCTTGAGTTGAACCAAATCGGTTTTTTACGCTCCGTAAAACCCGAAGTTGATGATGGGCTTCACCGTCCAAATAAAGAACCACATCAACTAAATGCTCAAGGGTTCTTGGCCCGGCAACGATGCCTTCCTTGGTCACATGGCCAACTAAAAAAATGGCAATATTTTTCTTTTTTGAAATATCCATAAACCGAGAACTCAAATCGCGGATGAGAGAGATGTTTCCAGGCATGACATCTAATTCATCCAAAGATAAATTTTGTATAGAATCGATAATAATTAAAGATGGAGTGATATTCTCGATACTTGACTCTATATCGTTATAACTATCAGTCGAATGAAGCCATAAATTAGGGTTTGGTTTAGAACCAAAACGTTGTATTCTAATAAAAAGCTGATGGAGTGATTCTTCAGTGCTGATATAGAGCACCTTTTTCCCCTGACGGGCAATACCAGCAGCCATTGCTAAAAGCAAAGTGGACTTCCCAATCCCCGGGTCTCCACTCAAAAGAGAAAGAGATCCCTCAACAATGCCACCACCTAAGACACGATCAACTTCGGTCAGACTAGTACCAATCCGCCGATCAATTTCATAATTTTGATTAAATAGGTCTGGAAAAGAGATTGGTTGAGTATTGGGCTTAAATCCATTTTTTTTTGCGGGTTTTGGGGGCAAAGAAACGATTTCTTTAAAAGTATTCCACCCCCCGCATTGAGGACATTTCCCCAGCCAGCTGGGAGTGGAATATTCACAAGTCTGACAAACAAACTCCGATTTTTTCACACTAATCCTTTAACGATAGCTCAAGAGGCAATATTTTATCAAAGCGAAGGATTTCTTCTTCTTCAACTCCGATCAAAATCCGGTCTCCTTCTTTAAATGTACCTTTTAAAATGAGATCCGAAATGGGATCCTCCACCATTCGCTGGATCGCTCTTCTTAAAGGTCGAGCACCAAAGTTTGGATCATACCCTTCTTTGGCAATTTTTGTACGTGCCTCTGGCGTTAATTCAACGGTTATTGATTGTTCAGCAAGACGCTTGACCGTCTCTTTCATCATTAAATCAACAATTTTCTCAATTTCTTCTTGCTTTAAGGGTTTAAATACTATTAATTCATCAATTCGATTAAGGAACTCAGGAACAAATACTCGCTTTACTTCTTCCATGACTTTGTGCTTGATGTCTTCATAAGTACAGCCTTCATCGGTCGTATTTCCAAAACCAATGGAAACATTAGACGAGATCATCCGAGCACCTAAATTGGATGTCATGATAATAACGGTATTTTTAAAGTCTACCGGTCTTCCCTGAGCATCGGTCAGACGTCCTTCTTCAAGAATTTGAAGAAGGACGTTAAAAATTTCCGGACTGGCTTTTTCAATTTCATCAAATAAAATGACCGAGTAAGGATGTCGTCGAACTTTTTCCGTCAACTGTCCACCTTCATCGTAACCAACATATCCAGGAGGAGAACCAATTAACCGGGATATGGTATGCTTTTCCATATATTCTGACATGTCAAGGGTGATGAGTGAATCCTCTTTCCCAAAAAGAAATTCCGCTAATGCTTTCCCTAATTCAGTTTTTCCTACTCCAGATGGACCCAAAAAGATAAATGAACCGATTGGTCGACGGGGGTCTTTAAGACCTGCTCGAGACCTTCTTATCGCTCGAGATACCGCTTTCACTGCTTCATCCTGTCCGATTAAACGTTTATGAATTTCTTCGTCCATATTGACCAGACGTTGCTTTTCTTCGAGTGCTAACCGGGAAACCGGTATTCCAGTCCAGTTGGCTACCACTGCTGCGATGTCTTCTTCCGTTACCAATGGACGCATGGTGTCGATCTGTTGTAACCATTCATCTTTATTTTTCCGGTATTTTCTCTTTAGTTGATCCTCGAGGTCTCTCAGAGTTGCAGCTTCTTCGAAATCCTGCTGTTTTACCGATGTTTCCTTTTTGACACGGGTTTCTTCAATCTCTTTTTCCATTTGCTTTAAATCATCCGGTAAAACTGTTGCCCGAAGACGAACCCGGCTGCTTGCCTCGTCCATTACGTCGATAGCCTTATCTGGAAGATAACGATCGCTAATGTATCGTTGTGAAAGATGAACCGCTGCATTGAGAGCTTCGTCGACTATTTCAACCCGATGGTGGTCCTCATAACGTTCTTTAATTCCTCTCAAAATTTCAATACTACTTTTTACTGACGGCTCATCGACATACACCGGCTGGAAACGTCTTTCTAATGCCGAATCCTTTTCAATATATTTTCGATATTCGGTAATCGTTGTTGCCCCAATTGCTTGCAATTCCCCACGGGCTAAAGCCGGTTTTAGTATGTTGGCAGCATCAATGGCTCCCTCTGCAGCACCGGCACCAACCAAAGTATGAACTTCATCAATAAACAGAATGATTTCCTTGGTTTGAACTATTTCAGAAATAATTTTCTTAAGCCTTTTTTCGAATTCACCTCGATATTTGGTTCCAGCGACAATTGCTGCTAAGTCAAGACTAACCACTCTTTTATTTTTTAGTATTTCATGAACTTCACCTTTAATAATTTTTTGACCTAATCCTTCAACAATAGCGGTTTTTCCAACCCCTGGTTCGCCAATCAAAACCGGATTATTCTTCGTTCTTCGGCTCAAGATTTGAATAACTCTTTCTATTTCTCTCTCTCGACCAATAACTGGATCTAATTTTCCTTCTTTGGCAAGCTGGGTTAGGTCTCGGCTGAATTCATCCAAAATTGGTGTTTTACTCTCTCTTTTGGATTGACTGGTTGGTGCAAAAGGATCTTGTTGTTGGGAATTTTCATTTAATATTTGATTCAATCTCATTCGGACGGTTTCGATATCAAGCCCGAGTCTCCTGAGTATCTGGGCACCTACTCCATCTCCTTCTCGAATAACTCCAAGCAGAATATGTTCGGTCCCAACATATTTATGAGATAATCGACGCGTTTCATCCAAAGCCAATTCCAAGACTCTCTTGGCACGCGGTGTAAAAGCTACCTCAGTTGCACCTTGATATTCAGTCCGGTCAACGAAATTTTCTAATTCATTGCGAACTGCTTCAATGCTTATATCGAGACTTTCGAGAATTTTTGCTGCTATTCCTTCTCGTTCTCTTAATAAACCTAAAAGAAGATGTTCAGTCCCTATATAATTGTGCTTGAGGCGCACGGCTTCGTCTTGAGCTAATATAATTACTTTTCTGGCTCTTTCGGTATATCGCTCAAACATCGCAAAGTTCCTCCCCAGAGATAACTCTGAAAAAACGCAAAATATTTAAACATTCTTGTTTTAAACCAGTATCATCTCTCCAGATTTTTTGCAATATCTGTCTCACTTCTAATAATTTTAAACCTTTCCGTGGTGAAAATATTCCACATTGCCAGGCTAATGTCCAAATTGAAAGAAAATCAAAAATATCTTTTAAGGAAAAATTGCCACTTCGATAAAGCTGTCTTCCTTTCATCATGACTGTTTCTTCGAGTTCCCGGCTTCGGAGTGGGTTATTCTTTAAAGATTCACGAACTTGTTTTTCCCACTTTGATAATGTGCACCCAAACTTTTTTAAATCGTTTATTATTTGCCACTCAGAAACCCCTAAAGAATAAAGGTTGGAAAAATGATAAATATGACCAACAACACCATCTTCTCCACGAAAATTCTTAACCTGTAAATTTTTATCTCTCATCCATTGAATAAAACGGTTCTCACCGTAAAGTAAAGATAAAGCCGGCAGATGAATGGTTACTGATAGGTCCAAACCTGTCCCTATTTTATTTACATGTGAAGTTAGATATCCCCACTTTTCAGAATAGGCATAATCTATATTTTTTTCAATTATATTATCTAACTTACTGACTTCTTGGTAAATTCGATTTAAATCTAAACCCGATATAATGGAAAAAATTTGGAGATGGTCAAGATAATTGACTAAAATCCCCTTATGACTCGAATAAATCAGATACCGGTTTGCCGGGTTTTCAAGAACTTCTCTGGGAATTAAATTCTGGTAATAAAAATTCTCAAGAGCTTTCTTTGGAATTGTATCCAGCTGAACCCATTGATATTTTTTGGGAGCAAAAAATTTTTGATAGAGATCTTTTATTCTTTGTTTAAGATCTTCAATCCAGATTGACGTTGCTCGGCTGGGAAACGGTATACCTTCAATATTACGAGACAAAGATATCCGAGAAATAACCTTTGACAAATTATCTGGTTTTTGAGAAAAAAAATTGGAAAAGAATATTCTCATCTTAGATATGACTCAAGCTGTTTGAGTCTTCGGACAACACCACTGGCTTGTTCATAATTTTCTTCTTCAAGACACCTTTGATATATTTGCCTCAGATGGTCAATATCTTTTTTTATTTTTTTTCTCCGAAACAAACGAACAGGAACTTTCCCACGATGAATGAGTTCCGGTTGCTTTTCAGTAATTAAATCTCGTATCAGCTCCTGAAAAGTACCATAACAATGAGCACATCCTAATAAACCACTTTCTAAAAAATCTTTTGCAGAAGTTAAACAATAGCTACAAGATAAAACAGACGTATCCTCATCAGTTTCTTTTGGCAGGGAAAATTTCTTTTGATGCAATGATTGTTGATTCTGATTTACAACAAAGCTATAAACTGGTCCCTTATTAGCGCAAAATTCACACAAATATAGCTTTTTTTCAATCTTTTCTTCCTTATCCAAGACAAAAAAAACTACACTGGCAATATTATCATTACACAGTTCACACTTCATAATCATACCCAACTTTTAAAACTTGAAGAAGCATTTCCCGAAGGATATTGGATCGCAATATATTTACATCCCGAACCGAAAGAAGTGAATCTAAGGTAAGTTTATTAAAAGCATCAATTATCGCCGCTTTCATTAACGAACCCTCTCTTGAGGTAACGAATCCTTCTCGCTCTAACCACAATAACAAACTTTCTATTTCACTTTCTTTGATATCTTTTTCGGATATTTCGAGAAAATTAACTACTGGTTCCAACCGATCCATTTGTATCTGTTGTATTTTGACATACCCGCTTCCTCCCCTGCGGCTTTCGACAATAAAGCCTTTAAAAATATTAAAGCGGGTCATTAATACATAATTGATCTGAGAAGGTGCGCAATCAAAATAGCTGGCCAGTTCATTTCTCTGTATCTCAATAATTCCGTCAGCCTGTTCCAGCAGCTCCTTGATAAAGCTTTCAATGNNTGATCTGAGAAGGTGCGCAATCAAACTCCTCAGCTACCCTGCCCCTTTGGATAGTAACAGTGTTGTTGGGTGATTTTTCAATGAGTCGTATTAAATATTTTTCAATAGAGTCGCAAAGGGAGTACACCTCTACCACCCTCCCATTCTCGGTCTTTTTTGCAGTCACTTCCAGCTCGAATTCTGCCGTTAAAAACAGCAATCGAGTATTTGACTATTATTGACATTTCCTATTATAGGAATAAACTTCTCGAATGTCAATCAATTTTCGGTCGGAGAATAGGGAAGAAAATAACTTCTCGAATCGAGGNNGGCTGAATTGGTTAAAAGCATAATCAGTCGATCAATACCAATTCCCATTCCACCGGTAGGCGGCATCCCATATTCAAGTGCTTCTACATAATCTTGATCGATAAGATGGGCTTCTACGTCACCCCTGTCTCTTTTTTTAACTTGATCTAAAAATCTCTTCTTTTGCTCGATAGGATCATTGAGCTCGCTATAGGCATTCCCTAATTCTTCCTTACCAATAAAAAGCTCAAATCGTTCCGCAACGAAGGGATCATTTTTTTTGGCTTTGGCCAACGGTGATATTTCAACCGGATATTCTAAAACAAAAGTCGGATTCACCAGGTGTGGTTGAACAAAAATATCCAGAAATTCGTTAACGTATTTTCCCCGATCCCAGGTCTGATCGCAGTTTAAACCGGCTTTTTTCCCTCGCTGGTAAAGGGTTTCAAGGCTATCTTCAAAGATATCTATTCCACCTTCTTTTTGAATTACTTCTCGAAGGTTTAGTCTTCGCCACGGAGGAGTAAAATCAATAGCTATATCCTGATAATTTACCTCATAACTCCCCAAGATGGAAAATACAATCGATGACAACATTTGTTCGCATAAATTCATCATCGTCTCATAGTTACCATAAGCCTGGTAAAGCTCTAACATGGTAAATTCCGGATTATGGCGAACCGATATCCCCTCGTTGCGAAAATTTCGGTTTATTTCGTATACCTTTTCCATACCGCCAACAATAAGACGTTTGAGATAAAGTTCTGGAGCAATCCGAAGGTATAAGTCAATCCCAAGCGCATTGTGAAAAGTTACAAAGGGACGAGCCAGCGCTCCTCCTGGAATGAGTTGCATCATCGGAGTTTCAACTTCTAAATAATCTCTTTCATCTAAATATTTTCTGAGCTCACTCAACACTCGAGAACGAGTTTGAAACACTTCTCTGACTTCAGGATTCATAATTAAATCAAGATAACGTTTTCGATATCTCACTTCAACTTCTCTTAATCCATGCCATTTCTCTGGAAGTGGACGCAAGCATTTACTGAGAAGAGTAAAATTTTCAACCACAATAGTCAGCTCGCCACTGTGGGTTTTGAATAATTTCCCTTCCAAACCAATAACGTCCCCTACATCTAGACTTTTAAAAATCCCAAAAGAATCATCACCAATGACATCTTTCTTAACATAGATTTGGATTCTTCCCAGTCGATCCTGAACATCAGCGAAAATGGCTTTTCCATGGCGTCGAATAGCCATTATTCTACCGGCAATTCGTAAGAGAACATCTTGATCCAGAAACTTTTCCGGATGAGATCGAATATCTTGAATGGAATGTTTCTCGGGAAAAGGAACTCCATAAGGATCAATACCTAAATCTCTTAATTCCTGTAGTTTTTTGGTTTGTTCTTCAACATTGATTTGGTCCAGCTGCTCCCGCGCTTCTTCATTCATGATTAAATGGAATTAACCTCCTTTTTCTTTATATCTATCACTCGATATTTTACCATTCCAGCAGGTACTTTTAATTCAATNNTCTTGAGCCAGAGGTGATTCAAAAGAAATCTTTTGGAGAGAAGGATTGGCTCCAACTGAGTCGACTATCGAATACTCAATCTGTTTTCCATTGTTGAGATTTTCGAGCATCACTCGAACCCCTAAATGAATTTTCTCTGAGTTTCCTCCACTTTGGTCTTCAACGATTGTCGCTTTCATCAGCTTTTCTTCCAAAACCAAAATACGTCCTTCAATGAAGGCTTGCTCATTCTTAGCTTCTTCATACTCAGCATTTTCACTTAAATCACCGAATGCTAAAGCTTGGTTGATCTTTTCTGCTACCTCTTTCCGCTTCACAGTTTTGAGATGCTTTAACTCTTTTTCTAAGGTCTCATATCCCTCTTTGGTAAGAATAATCTTTTCATCTGACTTTTTCTTCTCCATCAATTAAAACCTCCTGAAAAGGTTTTCCGCTATCGAAATACCCTATAAAAAGGTTACTGGGTTGTCAAGTTATCCCCAAGGAGATAATCTTGCTCTGGAAGGTTCATTGCTGCTGTTTTCTCGCGGAAGAATATCTTTATTATTGAAATATGAATTATACTTTTTTCTTAACTATGATTCAAGTCATTTTTTTCCTTTTGTCATATTTTTGTTTTTCCACTGACAATATTGAAAAAATGAATATTTTAAATTATCACTTCTTAGGTCGGTAATTTTTCCTCCTATTTATAATTTTTGTTCAGTGAAACCGAGGAATTTCTTACATAATGAATAATGAGAAACGAAAGATATCCGGTGAAAAAACCGGCTAAAATAGCAAAGGGAAACAATAATAGCAAATACCAAAAAATATGGATGCTTTGAATATATAGATAAGCGACTAATATTTGGCCGATATTATGAAAAAGGGCTCCGAACATGCTGATGATGAGAACTGATTCGGTGGCTCTGCTCATTAACTTCATTCCAAACCAAGCAAATATTCCACCACTTAAAGCTAGAAAAAACCCAATGTTGAGAAAGTTTCCAGAAATCAATCCCCCTAAAAAAACCCTTAATAAAGTAACCAATAAAGCCTCGTTTTGGCCTAACAATACCAAAGCTATCAAGGTGACAATATTAGCAAAGCCTAATTTCGCTCCGGGAATAAATAAGTTAGGCAGCGGGATCAAGCTTTCCAATCCATGCAAAACACTTCCCATTGCCACCAAAATGGCAACATATATTAATCGATTAATTCTATTTGATTTAATAACCAACCGGTTATTTTCCATTTTTTATCTCAAATCCAAATATTCTATAATTTTTTAATTTCCTGGTTTCTTTGGGAATCAGACTGTGTCATAATTATTCNNNGATTGTGACACAGTCTGAATGACAGCTGTCATATTTGGTTTAAATTATGAATGGACAAGTTCAATAAAGCTGTTATTTCAACTCCTTTATTAAAAAGAGCTTTTTTAAATTTAAAGATATTATAAACCAATGGTGATGTTGAAATGGACAAAAAAAATAAAAGAAAAAACATTCTCATTACCGGTTTCACTTCACTCCTGACTGATATCAGCTCGGAAATGATCTACCCAATCATTGCTCTTTATTTAAAAGCCCTGGGAGGCAGCCCTGCTATTTTAGGAGTCATTGAAGGCGTTGCCGAGTCAACGGCGTCGATTCTCAAAGTGTTTTCCGGAGCTTTTGCTGACCGAATCGGTAAAAGAAAGCCTTTAGCAATTGCTGGCTATTCCTTTTCTGTCATAGGAAAAGTTCTGTTCTATTTAGCCAATGGTTGGAGTTTTATATTTGCCGGTAGATTTTCTGATCGTTTTGGAAAAGGAGTGCGCACTGCACCCCGTGATGCTATGATTTCAGAATCAGTCGAAGGGAATAATCAGGGTAAAGCTTTTGGTCTCCATCGTACCATGGATTCCATGGGTGCGGTGATTGGAACACTCATTACATTTTTCTTTCTCTTTCGTATTCAGGAAGCTGCCAGGCAATCAGGAAATCCTGCTTTTTATATTCCTACCTTCCGTTCCATTATTCTTCTCAGCTTGATTCCGGCAGCTCTAGGAGTATTTGTTCTCTTCTTAACCATTGAAACCGGAAGCGGTAAAAAAAGCACTCGTACTCCTCTTTCTTGGAGCTCACTTCTTCAAATGGATCATAAATTGAAAGTTTTCCTGTTGGCCACTTTTTTGTTTACACTGGGAAATTCCTCCGACCAGTTCATCTTATTAAGAGCAACTGAACCTGATTTAGGATATAGTGCTGCTCAAGTCATACTCCTCTATCTGCTCTTTAACATCGTATATATGGTAATTTCTTATCCAGCCGGATGGCTTTCCGATAAGATTGGTCGTAAGTGGATATTAGCTGGTGGCTTTCTTCTATATAGCATCACCTATTATGTGATTGGCTTCACTCCTTCCTTTATTATCCCAGCCATGGTTCTTTATGGTTTTTATATCGGCATGACTGAAGGAGTTGCCAAAGCATTGGTTTCAGAGCTTTCTCCTGCTTCAAGGAAAGCTACTATAATCGGTCTTCACGCAACATTGCTGGGAATAGGCCTCTTCCCGGCTTCTTTAATAGGGGGATTACTCTGGAATGCTTTTGGTCCTTCGGCAACTTTTCTTTTTGGAGGATCAATGACATTTATCTCGGCTTTGATTCTTATTTTATTTTTATAAACAACAGCCACTATTCCACTGTTAGGTCTTTTCTCTCTTTGATCTAATTGCTCTTTCTCACTTTATCCAAAGGAAGAGGTGTGTTTTATGGTTTTCATGCTTTCAAAGCCTCAAATTTTAAATTATTATTCTACCCTTAACCCACTTCTCACTAAATTTACCAGATAATATATAATAATCATACAAACTCTTATAAGAATGATTGAAATTATGGAGGCTAAAGATGCATTTCATCGCCTTTTTAACCGATTGGGGAATGACCAGTTATTATGTAGGAATTGCAAAATCAGTAATGAAACAGATAAATCCGGGTGTTGAAATCATCGACATCACTCACGATATTCAACCCTTCAATATCCGTGAAGCCATGTATATCCTTCAACGTACTTTCCCTGATTTTCCTCCCGGAACAATCTTTTGTTCAGTAGTCGATTACGGAGTAGGCACTGAACGTTTTCCAGTTGCCGTCGAGCTTACTAATGGTTCGTTTTTAGTTGGACCGGATAATGGAACCTTTACCCTCCTTATCGAACAGTACCCTATGAAAAAGGCAGTCATTCTCCAGAATCCTTCCTCCTTTTTTCGACTAAATCCCAGTAGCACCTTCCATGGACGAGATATTTTTGCTCCAGTAAGTGCTCGCCTTTCAATGGGTGTCCCCTTGGAACATTTTGGGCCGTCCGTAGATTCCCTCCGAACTCTTTCGGTCAACCGACCTAAATTACACAGCCATTCCATAACCGGTGAAGTCGCTTTTTGTGACCGTTTTGGCAATATGGAAACCAATATTCCAGGACAATTGTTGAATAATTTTGAACTACAACCAGGAGATCCTTTGGAAATTATGATTAATGAGTGCTCTTTTAGTGCGGTTTTTTTCGAGGCATACGGATTGTCTAAAAAAGGACAGATACTTGTGCATACCGACAGTTCAGGTTTTGTTGAAATTGCCGTGAATCAAGGAAATGCGAAAGAGGTTCTCCTCGGTAATGAAGTGATTGATATCAACCAGATATCAATCACTAACAAAAAAAAATTAAAATAACAAAATCCCTATATAAAAACCTAACGTGAAAAACAGCGGGCTTGATTAACCATACCCCTACCAAAGGTTTTAAAACTGTTGGAACGTAATAAATTGCGTCCGATTCATGTAGCGGCCTGCCACAGCATGTCGAATCCAGGCCTCACCTTCTCTCATCAAGGGAGAAGGAAAGAAAAATTCTCCCCCTCTCCCCCTCAGTATTTAAGTGCGTGAGGATCCCATCGATCCACTCCGTCATTGCGAGACCTCGTTTTTNNNATCTTTTATTATTTGTAGGATTGAGAAATTGTGGAATCGGTGAATAGGAAAGGATGAGATTGTCACGTCATCCAACCAAAGAACGGTTGGATTCCTCGCAATGACGGATTTATATAGGTTTTCTCTTCCTCATCTGGTGCTGCTAGGCAGCATGAAGGTCTATCCTGCTTTTCTCCCTTTTAAATACTGGTCAAAGAAGACGGCGAGGATAATGATTGCACCAATGATGATCTGCATAATAAATGGATCAACACCTAAAAGATTACCACCATTCCTCAGGGTTTGGATAATGAGGGCACCCAGCGCAGTACCAAATATTGATCCCACCCCCCCACTGAGACTTGCTCCACCAATAACCACTGAAGCGATCGCATCAAGCTCATAACCCTGCCCACCGGTTGGCACGCCAGCCGCCATTCTGGTCCCAAGCATTAAACCGGCTATGCCACTGAAAAGACCAGCAGTTACATAAAATTTATATAAATTAGAACCAATATTTATTCCTGATAACCTTGCGGCCTCTATATTACTCCCTATAGCATAAAGATTTCTTCCATACATAGTGTATTTTAAAACAAAAGCCATAAAAATAGCTAAAAAAATCCAGGTCCAGGCAAGGGCTGGAATACCCAGCATGGTTGCAACTGAAAATTCTCTAAACCCCATCGGGAGACCGGAAATCATCCTGCCGCTCGATGAATACATGACAATCCCTCTCACCAAAGTCATCATTCCCAAGGTGGCAATAAAAGGTGGAACTTTACCTTTATGCACTGCTACCCCGTTCGCTAACCCGATTAACGCTGAAGCTCCCAGAGCAAGTATAATTGCCAGGGATGAAGTCATCTGAATATCGCCCCGGTTAGAAGTTAAAAGCGCATAAACCATTCCGGATAAGCCGACAATGGAACCAACCGAAAGGTCAATGCCTCCGGTAATTATGATCAAGGTCATACCAATAGCAACCACTCCATTGATCGATGATTGTCGAATCAAATTGGTAATATTATCCCACGAGGAAAAATTACCTTTGGTTGCTATGGTAAGATAAACTGCCATAACAGCTAATATTATCAAAAGGTTTCTTTCGGCGAAGGCTTTACGTTGATTGCTTTTCATCGTCTTAAACTGCCTCCCTGATTTTTTCTTTTGAAACAATGTTTTTCATCGCCAAGGTTAGAAGATACTCCTCTGAGAAATCCTTTTTTTTCACTTCACCAGCGACCATACCATTAGAAATCACCAGAATCCGGTCCGATAATCCTATCAATTCTGGAAGATACGATGATATTAAAATAATCCCCTTCCCTTGATTGAGAATTTCATTGAATAGCCTATAAATTTCCGCCTTCGTACCAACATCAATTCCAGCTGTTGGTTCGTCAAAAATAAGAACATCAGGGTTTCTACATAACCACCTGGCTATAACAACTTTTTGTTGGTTTCCCCCGCTTAAATCAGATACCTTTTGATATACACTCCCTATCTTAATCGAGAGCTTATCAACGTATTCTTTGGTTTGTTCGTAAGCCTTTTTGTAATTCAATATTCCAGCTTTCATAACTTTATCCAGGTTTATAGCATTAACATTAAATTCGATATCTTGCTGCGCAAAAGTTCCCTGATTTCTTCGGTCTTCAGGAAGATAACCAACTCCACTTTTTAATGAATCTTTTGGTTTTCTTATAGATATTTCCTTTCCGTTGACTATTATCTTTCCTTTGTCAAATTTATCAGCACCAAAGATTGCTCTGGCGATATCAGTTCTTCCCGCTCCAACTAAACCAAATATGCCCAAAATCTCTCCAGCTTTAACATTGATAGTAATATTCTGAAATCTGCTTCCCGAAAGGTTTTCAACCCGAAGGAGCTCCTGACCAATTGCAACTTCTTTTTTATAATACATTTCTTCAATGGTTCTCCCTACCATCAAAGGAATAAGCTTTTCTACACTCCCTAATTCTTCAGTAGCATAGGTTCCTACCACTGCCCCATCTTTGAGCACGGTTACCGTGTCACAGGTATCAAAAACCTCTTCAAGGTTATGGGAAATATAAATAATGGCCGAGCCTTTTCCCCTTAGATTTTTAATAATTCGAAACAAAATTTTGGTTTCATTTCGAGTGAGAACCGCAGTCGGTTCATCAAATATGACCAGTTTTGGGTTTTGCCAAAGGGCTTTAGCAATGGTAATCATTTTCCCCTCAGCAGCACTTAGCTCTTTAATGCTTCTTTTTACATCTATATCGACTTCTATCTCTTCAAGGAATTTCTTGGATTCCCTATGCATTTTTCCCCAGTCAATAAATGGTCCTTTTTTTGGTTGATTTCCCAGAAAAAAATTCTCAGCTACACTTAGATCTTGAGCAACCATTACATCCTGGTAAACTGCGTATATTCCTAATTCTTTTGAAATAATTGGTGAATTCCTTGAGACTTCTTTATCTTCAAATATCATCTTTCCTGAGTCTTTGATATAAGCCCCAGTAACGACCTTAATGAGGGTTGATTTCCCCGCACCATTTTCTCCAACCAGCCCTCGGACCTCACCCGCTCTCACTGAAAGGTTTACCTGATCCAAAGCTTTCACTGCGGGAAAAGACTTGTTAATATTGTCGAGTCTTAAGATCTCTTTTCCGAAGGACATAAGACCTCTCCTTTAGTTTGAAAATGATCACTACGGATTTTTTTCAAATAGTCTGTTTTGAATGATTAAAAAGTTAAAATTCCTTCTTTTTTAATCCAAGTCAAAACAGTATTATTTAAATATCATTTGAACCCCAATAAAATAAAGCCATATTGAAAAAAACAGAACGCTTATTTGAACCTAAGAAAATACTCTTAAAGCGCTTCTTTTTTTTGATAATTAAATAGAAATGAAATAGCGAGTGGACTATAACCACCCGCTATTTCATTCAACTAATTAGTATTTTTTTCTGGAGAAAGGATCAAGAATCCATATTGAATCATCAAGGTTTTCCTTGGTAACTACGTATACTCCAGTGTCATAATACTGTGGTAGTGGTTCGCCATTAATTGCCATAAAAGCAAACATGACGCCTTTATATCCCATACCATGTGGATCTTGAAGAATAAGAGCTTTCAATGCTCCACTTCGCAAGGCATCAATTTCCTGGGGATCGGAGTCATAGGCGACTGCAATAATTTTATCTTGTAAACTCCGTTCCTCGATAACCCTCGAAACACCATCGCCAGTATGGTTGTTATCGGCAAAGAAGCCTACTAAATCAGGATTTGCGGTTAAAAGATCCTCGGTTGCATTAGCAGCGACAGCAATATCGTTATCCACATATCGGGTAGAAAGAACTTCAAGCTCTGGAGCTAACTCTTTAAGTCTGTTTCTGAACCCATCGTCTCTCTCAATAAGAACTGGAACTCCGGCCATGGCACTGATGAGGCCAATTTTCCCTTCCAGAGCCTTTCCAGCCGCTTCAAGAGATTCGACCAGTTTTTCAGCAGCAAGGGACCCTCCTACCTTGTTGTTAGTTGCCAAGAAGGAATTATATTCTGTGTCATAAACAAAATTGTCAATCAAGATGACTTTTATGCCCTGTTTGTAAGCACCATCAAGAACCAAAGAGGTAGCTTCAGCACTGGTTGATGCAATAACAATGGCATCCGGTTTGGTACTAACAACATTCTCCAAAATAGCCACTTGCTCATCAATATCAG
>DPKX01000093.1 GCA_003542295.1 Candidatus Atribacter hydrocarboniphilus | reverse complement strand
TACCCAATCCTTAATTAAAAAAAAGAATAATTTTCCAAAAAACCAATATCATATAGAACTATTCACCTAACCACGTTTAACGGAGTAATTTCTTACTTAATGCAATATTCAGGAATTACCAGATTTGCTTATTCTATTCCTTTTCAATTACAGAAAATATATTAAAAACTGAAAATGATACTCATTCTTTTAGTGACTACTATATTATTTTTGAAGTTGCTCAAATTCTTCTGGATGCTGCTTCTTAAAACAGGAAAGGTGAGCACATTCGACTACTTTTTCGTCTTGCTCACGACACACACAGGGTACATAAGGTTGTATTGCAAAACCGCATATGAAGCAGATTTTCTTATCTGAATTTTTTTCTATTTGCCAAGCCATAATACCCCTCCTCCCAATTAATTAATTTTCTATCTTAATTGTAACGCAAATTTGAATATATTTTTTAATCTATTCTGAAATATTTATTAGTATTTGTTTTTCCAAAGATTCAATTTGGTTTTTTATGGACCAACAAATAGAACTCACTTCTTGGAAAAAAGCTCATTTTGCAGTTGCCTCTTGGTAGAGTTCAATAATCTCAATTTAGTAATGTACATTAATTATTATGACTTAAACTAAATATTATTCTATACTTCATCACCTTAAGATTCATTTGATTCGGTATCTTTTTGAGGGTTATTTGGCACAACGTTTCGATGATGTTCACGTGGATTGCTATCCTTTTTTCCAGACCCATCTGGTCTTCTGGCCTTAAGGGGTGCAATATAAAAAAAATAATCTGGATCTTCATCCTTTTGTTTTCCGGTATTCGGTAATATGAGAATTTTGTTCATGGTGTTTAACCGACCACTTAAAAAAACATTCCCATTCCTATCCCTGGTTTTCCATAATCCAGCAAGCTTTAATGCATCCATTTAATATCCTCCCCATAATGATTCGGAATTCATTTTTGAGCTTTTATGTTTCATTCTTCAAAATATTCTCATCAAAAAATATTTATTAAACGAGAAATGAGTCACGTTTTATAGTATAACATAATCTTTTCTGTCTCATGATGAGAAGGAACAATAAATCGATACATTTCTTTTTTTTAGAAAAAAACCAAAGCAAGGATTAACTAAATAGATGGATTTACACTGGTAATAAGTTCTTCTTTTTCAACCAACTGTCAATAAGGAAAACCAAATAACCAAATCTTTCTTCGAGAGAATTAGTAGTAACCCATTTAATACGGTCCAACGAAAAACTGGTAAGTAATCTTAAAACCATATCCTGTATTTCTTGGCTATTTACATCTTCTCGTGCGTGAAATTCGTCATAACTCTTTGCCCCATGAGGTAAAAGATAAACAATATGCTGATAAGGCTGTGATGAAAGATATTCATAAACTCTTTTCGTTATCCTATCAAACAACTCCGGATGATCAATTCTTCGACAGTACAAAAGGGTATATAAATAGTTATCATAAACGGTTCGATCCAGCAATAAGAGCTCGGGTGATTTTTCCTGAATCCTCATTTCGCGAGTAATCTGGATTTCTAATACATCATTTTGAAACATCAAATAAAGTTCTGGAATCAAGCGCATTTCTTCAAGAGTTCTCACTCCATGGGTTTGACTATAAATAGAAAATATGTCACGGGTTACTTCATTAACCACATCGACAATTAAGCCTTGTTTTTTGTAATAGTTAAAAAGCTCTTTCACTAATGTTGTTTTCCCAACTCCCGCTGCTCCACTGAATCCAATTGAAATGGTTTGATTATTTTGCTGGCGAGGACGTAAAACAATGGCCATCTTAATTCCACTTCCTTTGATTTTTTATGGTTTTGCCAATTCTTTTTTTTCTGCACTAATCAAATCCTACCAATATAATTGACAGATGTCAATATCTTATAAAATATATGACAGTTATTTTTAATATTAAACCAATAAGTGAAAATGATAAGGCCTTTTTTATAAAAATCATGCTTCACTTTTGTTCAGAATTGTTTTAACAAGAAGTTGTATAACTGGTTTTTAATGGTTAATTTAACAAAAGGCAATCAAATGATAATTTTATAACCGGTTACATTGAGACCTTCTTTGAGTAAAATATGAATGAAAGAGGTGATGTGAATGAATAATTTATCAAAACCAAATTACAAAGCTGAATTAGTGGGAGTATTCGGTCATCCAGTTGAAGAAAATCCAACTATCATCATGCAAGAAGCGGCGTTTCGTGCCTTAAATCTCAATTGGAGATACTTAACCATCGAAGTCTTTCCTGCAGATTTAGAAGATGCCATAAAAGGAATCCGGGCATTCAATATGCGGGGAATCAACCTCACAATTCCTCATAAAGTTGAAGTATTAAAATATTTAGATGAAGTCACGAACGATACTCAATTAATGGGTGCGGTGAATACGGTCTATCGGCGAGATAACCGATTAATTGGAACCAATACCGATGGAAAGGGATTCCTAACTTCTCTCATTCAGGATGCCAAAGTCGATCCCAGAGGGAAAAATGTAGTGATCTTGGGCGCTGGTGGAGCAGCTCGAGCAATCAGTGTTGAACTCGCTCTTGCTGGTACAAACAAAATAACAATAATAAACCGTTCCCCATCAAGGGGAGAAGAATTAGCAAACCTTCTTCGCGCAAAAACAAAAGTGGAATCCTCCTATGTACCATGGAATGGTACCTATCGGATCCCACCCGGAACTGATATCTTAGTCAATGCAACTTCAATCGGTCTTTTCCCCCATACCGAACAAAAACCAGATATTTCCTATGATTCTATTCCTAAAGGTTCAATTGTTTGTGATGTCATCCCCAATCCTCCTCAAACCCAATTTCTAAAAGTAGCTCAGTCGCATGGAGCAAAAACTCTTGATGGTTTAGGAATGCTTGTGTATCAAGGAGCCATTGGTTTCAAACTTTGGACGGGCAAAGATGCACCGATTAGTATTATGAAACAAGCCCTTAAAAAAGAATTCGGAGTCGAATAATCCTTATCTCATATCCAATTTATATATTTCTTTCGGATTTTCGTAAAGAATCCGACGAGCATATTCGATTGCGGTTTTTTCGGTAAAATACCCTTCTTCAACCTTTTGACTCAAAACTCGGGCTAAACAATGAAGAACCAAACTCACCTTTCCATAAGCCCATTCTACCGAATAGGCATCGGTAGCAATGGCAATCCACTTGTTGGAAGGAAGGGATTCTATTCTTTGAGAAATTAATTGTTCAATAATATTCGGTATCAGAGTATGCCACCAAAAACCGAGCAAGCTCACATTGGGTAGCATTCTAGCAATAATGGTAAATTCTTGTGCCATCGAAAGCGATGCAAACATTAAACTCATTGAAATTTTCGGGAAATCTTTAAAGACCCCTACGAGGTCAAGACTTAATTGATGATTATTCCAAACATAGGATTCGCCATATCTCATTCCAGGACGGGCCCAATATGCTCCAATAACAAATTGTGCTGGTGTTCCAATACTCTGGAGTGCTTCCAAATAAGTATAAAATAACCAGGTAAATAAGATGTGGTTTTCTTCAGCATTCAGTTGAGTCCCGGCTTTTTTCTTATTGTAAATTTCGTTGATTTGACCTGATATCGGTTTAATCAAGTGAAACGCCGAGCTGACAAAAGCTGTAAAATATCGAATCCCCGATTGAGATTTCTTTTTAAAGAAATCGTATATAAGCTGTCGAGCTTGGTTACTATTCTCTGGCAAACCACCAAACTCGTTAGCAATCAAATCAAGAAGGCTTAAATTTCGGGTTGGATCAAAATGAAAAAGATCCAAATCTTCATATAAGGGGACTAAAAATGGATTTCTTGCCAATCCTTCTTGGCTCCAATGATTTTCACAAATGAGTGAGCATTGAACATTCATCCGATTCAATATCGACTTTGGATAGGAAAAATCCTGGCCTTTTTGAATTATTTGTTGCTGTAAATCTTTCCAATTATCAGGGCAAATATCACCATCAGTTATTTGATAAATATCATTTAATATTTTTTTTATACACCAGTAGGTAGTTGTGTTTTCAACCAAAGGTTTATATTTAAAAAACTCCTCGATTCTTTTTTCAAATGGAGCATTGGAAACTAAAAAATTATCATCTATCAGTCCTGCTGAGTAAAGCTCCCGCCTCATAAAATGATAAAATAGAATATCAGACAAGTCCCGACACTGCGGCTGATCTATTGAAATATGAGAATGAACGTCAAAAATTGGCAACTCTTCTATTGACCGGAGTATCTTTTCGTAATACTTCATTTTTCAATCTCCTTTTTATATAAGCCTTATTCAATAAGTGCTCCACAAAATAAAACTTAACCATATTTAACGCTTTACTCGATAACGATACATATTCATCCAAACTGCTCCTAAAATAACCAAACCACGAATAACCATTTGAACGTAAGGAGATACATTCAGCAAGGTCATTCCGTTAAGAAGTGTGCCTATGATCATAGCTCCTAATAATGTTCCAAACATCCTTCCTTCTCCGCCATGCAAACTGGTACCACCAAGGATAACTGCGGAAATGACATCTAATTCTTCACCCTGACCAACCTGTGGAGATCCGGTACCGAGACGAGAAGCCATAATGGCTCCGCCTATTGCAGCAAGAATTCCCTGAAGGATAAAAACATAGATTAATATTTTATCGACATTAATCCCTGATATCCGGGCTACTTCTTGGTTTTCACCAACAACTGATACATATTTACCAAAT
>DPKX01000199.1:16678-19157 GCA_003542295.1 Candidatus Atribacter hydrocarboniphilus | reverse complement strand
TGACGTTTACTATTCATAACATGAATAGAAACCTTATTGGCTTGAGCGTGTTTTTGAATATTTGATAAGGCTTCCTGTAAAATTTTTAAAATCATTTTATATACTCGATAAGGGATTTGTTTAATCTCCACCCGATAATCAACATGAATCCTATTTCCCGGCGCTACGAAAAGACCAGTAATTTCATTAATTTTTTCTTTGAACTGAGTATCCGTAATCGGCTTTCCTTTGAGCTCAGAAAGAATAAAACGTGACTCTTCAATCCCTAAAGTATTTAACGAATTAATTTTTTTAAAAATCTCCATTTCTTCTTGGTTTTCTTTCGAAATAATATTTTCCAAAAAATGCAGATAAATCTGGGTCGACGCTAATATTTGAGCTAATCCGTCATGAAGTTCTCTTGCTAAACGGTTTCGTTCTTTTTCCTGGGTAAGCTTTTTACTGTTTTTAAAGAGTGTAATATTCTCTAAGGTTGAATTTCCCATATTTGCTACAATTGAAAGAACTAAATAATCGATGATATCAATATCTTTTTCAAGAATTCCTATAAACAAAAAAGG
The DNA here is from genome assembly GCA_003542295.1 of Candidatus Atribacter hydrocarboniphilus. GTDB lineage: Bacteria > Atribacterota > Atribacteria > Atribacterales > Atribacteraceae > Atribacter > Atribacter hydrocarboniphilus. The sequence continues at coordinate 18,597 of DPKX01000199.1, read as the reverse complement.
AGGATGATTATCAGAAATTAAAGGAATAAAAAGAAACTGGGTTTTTGCTTTATCACTAATGAGAGTCACTTTCTTTTGATCGATAAGGTCTTGCACTTGTTGTCTTATACTATCGAACTTCTTCCAATTCATTTTTCTCGGCCATTCTTTGGCAAAAACTAAATAAGGCCTTTTTTTTGAAAGCCTAAACACTGAAGCTTTTTTTACTCCAGTTAAGATCTTCACCGCGTAATAAATTTTCTCAAAAACAGCATTATATTTATCATTGCAACATAAAGATGAAAAGAGCTCAATGATCTCCGAAAGAACAATAATGATCCGTTCTCGATCTTGGCGGAGATTATTTTCTTCTAATAATATTGCAATGTTGGTAGCAAAAGCTTCTAATTGTGGAATAGATTTTTTCTCAAAGGATTTATCCGTTCGATTTAAATTTAAAATTCCAACCACCTGATTGGTGGTTTTTTTGATGGGAAGAGAAATTGAATAACTCTTTCTCTCTTTACGGCGAGAAAATTGGCTAATGTTGTCGTCATCGATAATGAGAGGTTCTCCGGTTTTAAACACATATCCTGATACTGTTTTTTTATCCAGTTCTACTCGTGATCCGATATACTTATCTAACAAATCTCTGCCAGCAGCAATAAACAAGCTTCCATCATCACGAGCTAGCAACAACGAACCAGTTTGGGCATTTGATACCTTTATGACTGTATCAACGATATTTTCCAGAGTTTTTATTTCATTTTTACTAAATAAATTTTCGACTGAATTCAAGTAGCTCTTCTCCTTTAAAAAAAGATCCTACCTTAATATTGTTCTTTTAAAATACTATAACATAATAAATACTATAATATAAATTTGAATTGACGGCGTTAAAAAGGAAGTCTAAAATTCATTATTGAGATCTCTGTAATAGAAAGCTTTGATTTTCACTAATTAATATTAGTGCGATTTTCAATCATCATTTTGATGACAATCCTTGAATGAATTATTTCTTGATATTTTTTAAATAAGGAGGATAAAAATGAATTTCCGATTAAGAATACTCATCAGAACATTAATTATTTCATCGTTATTGGTGCTTGCTTTGATTTCTTTAAGTGTTGCACAGGATGCGCTCCCAAATACCAATGCACTTCAGCTACCAGCTCTTGACCAAAATCAACAAAGATTTGGTCAAGATACTCAAGCTCTTCCAATTCCTGAAGGGAATGAACCAAATCAAACCACAACTGGCCCGGGAAACCCTTTCTTACCAAGTCAGCAACCCGAAGGTCCTATACAACCTCAGCAAGATCAGCCTGTAATCCAGTGGAAACAATTGGATCTCTCTCAAACCTTCGGATATGATCCCATGATTACAGGTTCGGTAAAATATCCCGCTAATTGGGCTGTTAACGTAGATACTTGGAATAAACGGGTTGTTTTTTCCGAGGATCAAAGTGGCTTAACGGCTTTTACTGCTTTTTTACCCGTTCAAGGCACACTCCAAGATGCCCAGGCTTATGCTCAACAGATTTCTGGTTGGCTTCAGTCTTCAATTCCAGACTTGAAAATTGTCAACCAGGATTATCGAACTGATCCCAGTTCATCTCAAACCGGAATGAATTTAACCAAAGGGAATGTAATTCTTCAAGGAACTTATCAGGGAAAAGTTTTTGTTTTTCAACTCCAGGCTACAGTTTTATATATACCTGTTGCTAACTTCTCTTATCTTTCAGCGCTCCTTTGCCAGGCTCCTCAGGAGGTTTTTCAAGAGAAATTACAAACCTATTTCAATCCTATGTTCGTTTCTTTTAATAATTTGGCACAATAAAATCTTTTTCCCCTCTCTATCCTGAAAATACAGGAATGTTTTTTTATAGGTACATCATATTGAGCAACTCACCAGGATCTCATCCTGGGCTTTCACCCTC
>DPKX01000199.1:0-16584 GCA_003542295.1 Candidatus Atribacter hydrocarboniphilus | reverse complement strand
ATCTGGTGCCACAAAAGTGGCATGAGGATCTATCCTGAAAACTATCCTGAAAACTTACGGGCATGATAAATCAAGCCCCTATAAAAAACATAAAATTGTAGGGGCACAATGAATTGTGCTCATTCTTTAATTGAGGTAGCGGCATGCTATGGCATCTCGAATCATATTTTTCATATCCATCTGGTGCCGCACAAGTGGACTGGGGGTTTATCCAGCAATATATTCTGAAAAGAGTGAGAGCTGCTGAGGAATCCGGAATTGTTTTCCGGAAATAAGAATATAAGGTGCAGCTACCTGGGCACGAATCCCTAAATTTTGAAGTGAGGATAAGTCACGAAAAGGAGTCTTTTGGCGAAATTGAATAATTCTTTTTGCCGATATTGGACCAATGCCTGGTATTCTGAGTAACTCCTGATAGGAAGCAGTATTAATTTCTAAAGGAAAAATTTCTGGGTGATTTAATGCCCATAAAGTTTTTGGGTCTATTTCCAAGGGCAGATTTCCATTTTGGTTAAAAATGATTTCATCAAGAGAAAAGTGATATTTCCGAAAAAGATAATCAGCCTGATATAGGCGGTGTTCTCTCCAAGTCGATTCTGGTTGTTTTTCGGCTAAAGGAGTCTCACTAATTGGATGAAACGCACTATAATAAGCTCTGGTCATAGAAAAGTCATGGTAAAGAGTGCTAACTGTCCTCATAATATCCAGATCTTTTTCTTCACCTCCTCCGATAACCAACTGGGTAGTGAATCCAGCGCGAGGTCTTATCCCCTTTTGAGAAAGCTTTTTCAGATAAAGAAATCTGTTCCATATTCGATTAAAATTCTTTTGAGGAGCAATACTCTTTAAATAATCAGAACCAGGAGCTTCAATGTTGATTGAAACTCGGGTAGCCAGCCTAATGGCAGCGTCGATATAGTCATCGGTTGACTCAGGAAAGATTTTTAGATGAATATATCCTCGAAAATGATATTTCCACCTCAGTAGTTCGGTCACTTTTATCATATCATCCATGGTTTGGAAAGGATTTCTATCAACTGCTGAACTTAAAAATAGCCCTTTCACTAAACCTCTATCTTTCATGTTAAGGAATATCCGAACCAACTCTTCCGGCGAAAAACGAACTCGATCTCCCTTTCGTCCTTCACGATTACCACAATAATAGCAGTTATGAATACAGTCGTTGGAAAGGAGAATTTTTAAGAGATTTACTCTTTCGCCATCGGGTGTCACTGTAGGATAAATCCATCCACCTTGAGGATTTCTTTTTCTCTCAACCTGGTTCGAACAGGCTCCACATAAATCATATTGAGCCGACTCACCCAGAATTGTTACTTTTTGATCGATATCAGTTATTTTTTTAGGAAGGTAAACCATAAAATAATTATAAAACAATTTTACCCGTTTTGGAATATTTCATTTAAATTTTATGACAGCTGGCATGAATATTAACAGTGTGAAATACCTCTAAATTTTATCCAAGATTGACCCTCATGCCGCGTCACAGTACTATATGAGATTAAAATACTTTTCTTAAAACCGTCATTTCGAGGAGTCCAACCGTCTTTTAGCAGGACGACGTGGCAATCTCATTCTCAAAACCGCGAATTGTGAGTCTTGTGTCGAATAAAAAAATTAAGAATTGATGAGCTTAGGTGGTGAGAAACCCGAAAAAAAAAGTCTCTCCCTTTAGCCAAAGGGAGAGTAAAAAAAGATTAATTTGGCAGCAAACCATTTATCGAGTAAAATTTATAAAGCATAATATGGAATGAGTTCCCCTAATTTCCTCCATGGATAAAAGGTGGTGTCAATTTTGAACTTAGATGCTCTTTTCTCTTTAAATTGTGGAATGTATATTATCAGTTCTGGTTATAATGGGAAATACAATGGAATGATAATCAATGCTTTAGTCCAGGTAACAGCCTTTCCTAATCAGATTATTGCCAGTGTCAACAAAGAAAGCTTGACCTTGGAATACATTAAAAAAAGTGGTCTTTATAATATATCAGTATTAGATAAAGATGCTCCCTTGCAGTTAATCGGTCTTTTCGGATTCCAAACTGGAAAGAAAATTGATAAATTCTCAAATAGCCAATTTATTTCAGGGAAAAATGGAATCCCCATTGTTACCGACCACACTGTTTCTTATGTCGAAACTAAAGTGGTTTCTAAATTGGATGCCGGAACCCATGTTCTATTTTTAGGAGAAGTACTTGAATCGGAATTTCTAACTAAAGCAGAACCGATGACCTATAATTATTATCGCGATGTCAAGGGTGGAAAAGTACCGCGAACTGCTGCAACCTTTCATCCGGAAGAAGCAGAAAAAGTTGAAATAGAAAGGCACCGCTGCACGGTTTGTGGTTATATTTATGACTCTCGGTATGGAGATCCTGATTCTGGAGTCGATTGTGGGGTTTTGTTTCAAGATTTACCGGAAGACTGGGTTTGTCCCATTTGCGGGGCTAAAAAGGGTAAATTTGTTAAAATCTAGTTCCTATCAAGAAGATTATGAAATATTCTTACCATTATATAGTATCCCGTAAAACTTATTAATTTTTTTTGAGTAGATAAATAACCTTAAAAAGCAAGTTAGCTAGGATTAAAAGCTCAGGATCACCACGCAAGAAGTGACGAGCTCGGGATTGATAATATCTCTCTCTGTCATTCCTGAATGTATCAGAACAATAAGGGGGGCAACACCCCTTTATAACTCCCTTTTTTTGTCATTCCTGAATGGTTCTATCAGGAATCCACAAGCCTTTAGATTCCCGATTACTGATTTCGGGAATGACTGGAAAAGGGAAGAGCATTACCACAAGTTTTGCAGTTAACTATAATAAGTTTATAAAGGTTATTAATGGCTATAGGGAATTCACCAATAAAGGGTGCTCAATACATTAATCAATTTGGAGGTGTAAATATCTTATGAAGAACTTTGAATTTTACAATCCCACCAAAGTCTTTTTCGGAAAAGGTGAAACTGACCGAATTGGCAAAGAAATCAAGAAATACGGAAAAAAAGTCCTCTTGACCTATGGAGGGAAAAGCATCAAACAAAATGGACTTTATGATCGAGTCATGAAACGACTTCAAGAAAACGATCTACAAGTATTTGAGCTTGGTGGAATTCAACCCAACCCTCGCATAACCAGCGTTCGTCAGGGTGTTGAAATTTGCAAAAAAGAAAAAATCGATATTATTTTAGCCGTTGGAGGAGGAAGTGTCCTCGACGCTTCGAAGATAATGGGAATTGGTGTGTATTACGATGGTGATCCCTGGGATTTTATGATCAAGAAAGCAAAGCCTGGCCATATGCTCCCTTTAGCAACCATTTTAACCCTAGCGGCAACCGGTTCGGAAATGAATCACAATGCGGTTATTAACAACGATGATACTGAAGAAAAATTAGGTCTTGTAGATCCTGCTATATTTCCGACCTTTTCCATTCTCGATCCAGAAAATACTATGTCAGTCCCACGGGATCAGACGATTTACGGCATTGCTGATATTCTTGCCCATGTTTTCGAACAGTACTTCCACCCCACCAAGGAAGTTCCTCTTCAGGATCGAATGGCAGAAAGCATTATTAAAACCGTTATTGAAACCACTCCTCGTCTTTTATTGAATCTCCACGACTATGATGCCCGGGCTAATATTATGTGGTGTGGTACCTTGGCTCTCAATCATTTGATAAGTTGTGGGGTTGAAGACGATTGGGCAACTCATGATATCCAGCATGAATTAAGCGCTATCTATGATATTCCTCATGGTGCCGGTTTGGCGATTATTTTCCCTCAGTGGATGAAATATGTATTGGATGTTATTCCGGAAAAGTTTGCCCAATTTGGTGAACGAGTATGGAATATTCCTCGCAATGGAAAATCTGATCGTGAACTGGGTTTAGCTGCTATTGAGCGAACCAAGAGTTGGTTCCGTGAAATCGGAGCTCCAGTTTCGCTGCAAGAAGTTGGGATTGGTAGCGACCGCTTAGAAGAAATGGCTGCTAAAGCAGTGAAAAGAGGACCGCTGGGAAGCGCTAAAAAACTTTACAAAGAAGATGTTTTAGCTATTTATAAAATGAGTCTCTAACCAAAATGACCCTCAGTTTTACTGAGGGTCATTTTGGTTGTTTTCTTTTATCTTTCCTGTTATAATTGCCATCGTGACGTGGGCGAATAGCTCAGCGGCGGAGCACTTGCCTTACACGCAAGGGGTCGCAGGTTCAAATCCTGCTTCGCCCACCATGATAGAAAAAGTTTTTATAGACCATTTTTAATCTCCGCTTGATGTTCACTGTCCAATCTGATTTTCAGGAGGCAAGGGAACATAAACACCACCCAAAAACAAACTTCATAAAAAGAAATACTCGAAGATTTTTCCTGACTTGCAAAGTCGAAGGAAACAGTAAAAACACGATTGAATGTTATCGTTACAGCGTTACCCCCTTTACTAAATCTCTTAATGTACTTCCCCAATGAACTGGAAATCGCTCAAATAAGAAAGTATATCTCTACTTTACAGGAAAATGGATTAAAGCCAGTTACTATTGAGACGAAAGTCAGAGCGATTAAAGCTTTTCTGAATTTCCTCTATAAAGAAGGATATATAACCGAAGAGTTATCCAAGAGAATTCCAAAGCCGAAAACTCCCCATCAATACCCGTATGTCCTCAATGATGAACACGTTGATATGATTTAATGAAAGCCTGCGATAAAACCACCTGGGAAGGATTCCGTAACTATGTCATCCTCCTCACCTTTCTTGATACCGGCATCCGGCTCTCTAAATTGCTTTCTCTGACTCTAAAAGATGTCAACCTGAATAAGCGGAGTGGAGTTTCCCCGATTTAGTGGAGGTTTAGAAAAGCGACAACGATAATAAACGGGGGTACTCTAAAAATGGAAAAAGAAAAAAGAAGACAGTTTGATACAAAGCCTAAAATTGAAGTCATCCGGTTGATCGCTGAAGGTGGACGATCAGTTCCAGAAGTGGCTCAAGATTTTGATATAAGCACAAAAACCCTCTACCGATGAAGAAAAGATTTCCAGGCTGACCCCAAAAATGCCTTCCCTGGAAAAGGACACTTGAAACCTGAGGATGAACAAATACCCAGTTAGAACGAGATCTCAATCGAATCAATGAGGAAAACGAAATTCTAAAAAAAGCGCTTGCCATCTTCTCAAGGACACCCAGATGAAGTTTCAGTTTATTGAGAACCACCGCTCGTCATTTCCGGATGATGGGATGTGCGAGGCACTCAACGTTTCAGTGAGCGGGTACTATGCCTATCATAAAAGAGATAAATCACACCAACACCAAGAAAACCAACGGTTATTGGTTGAAATCCGAATCGTATTCAAAAAGAGTCGTGAGACCTACGGGAGCCCAAGGATCACTGCTTATCTCCGGTGCCAAGGGTCTGCTTGTGGGGCAAACCCACCCGTCTCATGAAAGCAAATGGAATTCGGGTGAAAACCCAACGTCGGTATAAGGCGACCACCAATTCCAAACACTCCTATCCGGTGGCCGAGAATCTTTTAAGTCAAGAATTTATTGCTTACAAACCAAACCAGATCTGGGTTTCTGATATCACTTATATTCCCACCCAGGAAGGATGGCTCTCTTTCACCACCATCCTTGATCTTTTTTCCCGGATGGTCAACGAGTAGTAGCCTTTCCCAAGAACGGGCAATCACTGCACTGCAAAGAGCGATTCGAGATCGGAAGCCCGGTCCTGGTCTCATTCATCATTCTGATCGGGGAATACAATATGCCAGTTATGATTATCAAGCGATCCTGAATGGTCATGGCTTCTTTCCCAGTATGAGCGGGAAGGGAAATTGTTATGATAATGCATGTATTGAATCATTCTTTAAGACTTTAAAATCTGAATTGGTATATCATGAAAAATACATAACCCGTCAGGAGGCGAAAAATAGTCTCTTTGATTCTATTGAAGGATTTTATAACCGAAGAAGGATTCATTCCACTTTGGGATACAATAGTCCAGAGCAGTTTGAAAAGAAAAGTCGAGTCGCTTCACTATGCCTCTATTTTATCGGGGGAGGTCCAAAATTCTCATTCCTCAATTTAAAAAGAGAACAAAGAAATCTCACTGTAATTTCCCGCTCTATTTTATTTCCTTCAATGAATAATCGGTGCTCCCTAAACCAATAGACTGAGCATAATCAATCTGAGTGCGCCAATTCGCAATAGGATGGACGTCGAGGAACTTATCCTGACCACCTTGAAATGCATGGCTAAGCGATGAATCTCGAAGTCCTATCGAGCGGTTAATGAGATCGGCCGAAGCCAGATCGATAGCCACCAAATCATGACTCCCTAAAATGCCAATATCGGGAACCAAACTGGCATCATGCCAATCACAACAATCACAATCGGGACTAATGTCGGTTAAAAAATTAATAAAAAGACACTTAGTCATTTTATCTTTTAAGACTCCGAAGGCATGTTCAACCATTCTTTCTTGCAAAAGAGATGCTGACGATGTCCAGGAGATAGCAATAGCACCAGTTGGACAATAAACCACACATTCAGCACAACCAATACAAAGCTCTTTTTGAACTTTTGCTTTATGATTTTTATCAAGGAAAAGAGCTTGGGTTGGACAATGAGTGATGCAACGCCGACACCCAATGCATTTTTGCGGATCGGGATCAGGAATGAAAGTTTCTCCATGTTGCATCTGCTTTCCGGAGCGAGCAACACAACCCATCCCGATGTTCTTGATGGATCCACCTAATCCGGCTTCAACATGTCCTTTTACATGGGTTACAACCAGCAAAAAATCAGCTTCATGGACCGCCGAAGCAATCTTAACTTTTTTAAAGAGTTTTTGATTAATTTCAATTTCAAAATAATCGCTTCCGCGGAGACCGTCAGCGATGATAAGGGGAGCAGGAACGGTTGCATAATGGAATCCATGAAATGTTGCAGTTTCGAGATGATCAACCGCATTATGACGAAAACCGGTATAAAGAGTATTGGTATCGGTGAGAAAAGGCTTCCCTCCCCTTTCTTTCACTTCTTCAACTATATAACGTAAAAATACCGGTTGGATAAAACCATGGTTTCCTCTTTCTCCAAAATGGAGCTTAACTGCGACCAAATCACCAGAATTTAAGCGTTTATCAAGGAGCTGACCGGTCATTTTTTTGACTTTCTGGAGAACCGAATTTCTTTCGTTATCAGCTCTTAAACTAACAAACAGAACGGGAGACGACATTGAAACACCTCCAAACCTAAAACAATAACCATCATTTTTTTTAGTATAGCAGAAGAAACCGGGATAAAAAACAATTTTCATCTTTAATTTTATGTTGACTTGTTATGGGATATGATAGAATGAAACCGGGGGTGTAATGATTGGGGTAACCGCAATATTGTGGAGTGCTGCCGCTTGGTATTAGAATTTAGTCTCTTGTAGACCAAGTCAAGAAACCGATTAGCTAAAAAAACCAGGTAAAATTCGATTTCAAACCGTTCTGACTTAAAAAATGGCAGTTCAACCAAAAAATATGTTATCAGCCATTAAATCGGTTAGTTTTAGAGATCACTTTGGTTTTTTTTGTGTATGAGCTCTTTTCCTCTAAGCAGCCCTTCCTTCATGTTTTAATTCATTTTCGAGAGGATTAGGTTGCGAAGATTTTCGTGGTTGATTATTAGCAGAAAATGGATTGATTGACTCAATTTTTTCTTTGAGATGTGAGTTATTTTATGAATGACTTTTTCAGGAGCAGCTCCTGAATGGAAAACAGAAGTGTCAGTAAATTGAGGTGAAGGAAAGGAGAAACAAAGGGTGTTTACTGAAATTCAATTGCAAACAAAAAAACCAGAAGAGTTTATTTCTATAACAAGAATAATACGAGACGCAGTAAAAAATTCTGGAACCAAAGAGGGTATAGCAATTATTCAGATTCCCCACACAACCGCAGGAATAACCATAAATGAAAGCGCTGATCCTGATGTCGTGAAGGATATCACCAGGATGCTAAACGTTATAGTTCCCGACCGTTTTAATTATTTGCATCAAGAAGGAAATTCTCCAGCACATATTAAAGCCTCACTATTGGGGTTTTCAGCGCTGGTAATAATAAAGGAGGGCGATTTAATGCTTGGGACTTGGCAAGGAGTATTTTTCTGTGAATTTGATGGTCCTCGTTCTCGGAAAATTTGGGTGAAAATAATATGAGGGGACGCAAGGCTACACCTAACAAAAGCTTAAAATTATTAAATAATGCACGAGGGCAACTTGATGCTGTTATTCGTCTCATTCATGACGATGCAGCTCATGTTGATATTTTAAAACAAATATTAGCGACAATTTCTTTGCTCCGTCGGTCTCATACCGAAATTTTAAAAAAATACCTTGAGGAATGTCTTGACGAAGACAACCCGAACGGAAATGGTGAAAACCGAGCTATAGCTTTGGCAGAAATTATGAAATACATGGAAAAGAATTTTTAATTCTATTGATATATATAAATGAATAATAAATATATACTGATTATTTGAATCGGCAATATTTATGGAAACAAAAAAGGCAAATAATAAATACCTTTGTAAAGCTCAAAAATAATTATATAAATATTTTATATAATTATTGACAAAATCGTATACCGAGTGTATAGTATAAATATAGTTTATTGTTTTATATATATGAGGTGATGATGATGTCAAAAAGAATGCAGGAGCGATTCTCTCTCTCATCGTTAGCGAAAACCCTTTATGAGCAAGGAAGACGACCTATTGTTCCTTTGATGGGTTATCCAGGCCTCCAATTAACGAAAACGACTATTAAACAAAACCAGTTTAATCACATCGTTCAATTCCAGTCACTCAGTCGACTTTATGATCGTTTTCAGCCTGATGCTATGTTTTTTATGATGGATCTTTCCGTTGAAGCCAGTGCACTAGGTTTAGCCGTCCGTTTTCCTCTGGAAGAAACTCCATCGGTTGAACATCATCCAGTAAAAACCCACGAAGACTTAATAGGATTTCGTAAAATAGATATTTTAGGTGATGGTCGAGTTTCAGTGTTTATTGAAACACTCCACCATATGCGGAGCGCATTCCCCTGCCCAGTTGGAGCCTATGTCATTGGGCCACTTACTCTGGCAGGTTTACTTATTGGAGCTAATGAATTAGCGCTTAAAAGCCTCATTGAGCCAGAATTGTTTCGCGAAACTGTCGAATTTTCTTTCCACGTTGTTATGCGGTATGCACAAGCTCTCCGGGATGCCGGTGCCGATATGATTATGGTATTAGAACCAACGGCAGTCATTTTTGGACCGGAACAATTCCGTCACAATTTGACCAGTCTATATAGGGAAATGGTTGGAATTTTCGATGATATTGAAATTATTCTCCACGTCTGTGGAGATAGTACCCATTTATTAAAAGTAATGGCTGATACTGGTATAGCAGGTTTGAGTTTAGATAGTATGGTTGATCTTAAAAAAGCAGCAGAAATTGTTGGGCCACAAGTGATGTTAATGGGTAATCTGAACCCCGTAGAAATGCTTACTGCCAATCCCAACGAGATTTACATCCAAACCATGGAAATTTTAGAGAATATGAAAAACCATCCCCCCTTTGTTCTCAGCACTGGATGCGATCTTCCTCAGGATGTTCCTCTTGAAAATATTGATGCGTTTATCAAGGCAGGAAAAGATTGGAGACAAGAACCCGTTTTTAAAAAAGTAAAAGCCAATTAGAGGGCTTTTTTGATATTAATCAGGAAAACCATTAATAGGATTAATCCCATGAAAAGATTCATTATAATTGCGAAACGAGAATTAAGAGTTCCATGCCAGGATGGTAAATGGGAGGGGAAGTAAACCCCTTTCCATTTACCATAATGACGAAGCGCAACTTCGACATCAGGGAGAGTTGAAAAAAGAACTGACCAGACAAAAACAAAAGGGAGAGAAAAAACCTTCAGGCAAAAAAGGGAAATAGTAGCCGCAATTATAATGTCAATTATCACTTGACCGACGGTGGTCAAGTCTCGATGAGGAATTGCATCAAGGAGAATGTGCCCCCCTAACCCTCCTAAAAGCAAAAGAAAAATATTATGAGTTTGAGTTGCTAATGTTAAACCCCAAAGACTATGAACGATGATCAGCATATTTTGTCCTAAAAATATAGTGAATAGTGAGTCGTGAATGGTAAAAATTCCACCCTCATCCTCACCTTCTCCCATCAAGGGAGAAGAACCTATTTAATTCTTTTAATTGGTTTTTCCCCTCGCCCCTCCGTAGGAGAGGGACAGGACGAGGGGAAACTCATTTTCATCTTTATTGAAAGTCACTTCCAAGTACCAGAATCTATTCTGATGTTATGCCTTCCCGATTGATAGAGAAGATTCCATACATTCTCGAGCAGCAGCTTTTAGACTAGGAGAAATATCTCGGAATATTTTAGGTAAAAAGAGCTCATCAGGATGCAGATCAGTATACTCACGAATACTTTTTAAGAAAGCCACACGCAATGTAGTGCTAAAGTTGATTTTTCTCACCCCGGCGTGGACTGCTTGTTGAAGCTGATTAACGGGAGTCCCACTTCCACCATGAATAACTAAGGGTAAATGCGCTTGTTTTTTTATTTCTTGTATACGATCAAATTGGAGTCGAGGAACCATACCATTATAAAGTCCATGACGGGTTCCGACCGCAACCGCTAACATATCAACGCCAGTTTTATTAGCGAAAAAAACAGCTTCTTCTGGAAGGGTGAAGAAATCATCAGATTCGGGATCGACTTCCCACTGTTCATCCCCTTCCAGGCCCCCTACTCGGCCAATTTCTCCTTCAACCATGACATCGGCAAGGTGAGAAATTTCAACCACTTTTTTGGTAATTTCGATATTTTTCTCAATTGGGTGTCTTGATCCATCGATCATAACCGAAGAAAAGTGATTTAATATGGCGTCCATGACTTCTTTGATTTCATGACTATGATCGAGATGAAGAGAAAATGGGACTGAAAACTTTCGAGAAAGAGCATGAAGGGCTTCAGAAAGAGCAGCAATATCTAAAAAATAATATTCTACTGGAGCGAACTGAATCATGACTGGTGAACGTAATTCTTCCGCCTCTTCTAATATCCAAGTCATGAATTCTAAATGGGGAGAGTTAAAAGCAGGAAGTGCAAATTCCTTTTTTTCCGCTAATTCAATAAGATATTTCGTTGAAACCAGTGGCAATTGTGATTACTCCTTCCTTAAAAGAGAAAAAATTTGGTAATTATGCAAACGGATATATAATACGAGTATAGAGCTGAAAATACAAGTGGATGGATTTAAAAAAAAGAGCGGGGATTTAATCCCGCTCAAATTAGTTTTTAGGGAGTCAGGGTGAGAATTTTTCTTGCTTGTTCTGGATAGGAAGCTATAAACAATAACTCTTCTTCAACCAGGGGTTTTTGTTTTTCAACATTAGCAAATCGAGTAAGCTCGAGAATCTTCCTCGCTTCTTCCTCGTTTTTGAATTCAACTTCCAAATTATCATAAACATTACGAAAACCACGTATACCACTATATTCACCCACAACGATTTGGCGACCAGTTACAATCAGCTCCGGCTCCCCACGCCCTAATTCTTCATAATCGTAAAGCTCATAATTTTTCCGATCTTTGATGACTCCATCAGCATGAATACCAGAAGCATGAGCAAAAGCATTGGCTCCTACTCCTGGTTGAGTTATTGGAATGGGAACCTTAAAAGCATAAGAAGCGTATTTACAGGTTTTCCAAGCGGCTTTGAGGTTTACATTTTCAAGAAACGAGTAATTCTCATTGTCAAAATAGTTGGCATATTTAATCGCCAAAATGACAGTAATCAGATCAGCATTGCCAGATCGCTCTCCAATTCCATTAATCGTTGTGTTAATATAGACATCACATCCAGCATCAATTGCTGCTTTGGCGCCGCTGATCGAATTGGCGACTGCCATTCCCAAATCGTTATGACAATGAAGTTCAATAGGCATTTTTGAGGCTTCGGCAAGCTTAAAAATTCTATCATAAATACTAAAAGGGCTGTCATAGCCAAGAGTGTCACAATAACGAAATCTCTCAGCTCCGGCTTCCTTCCCTGCTAAGGCAAAATCAATAAGAAATTCGACGTCGGTCCGTGAAGCATCTTCAGCATTCACCCCCACCCCAACTGCACCCAACTGTAACGCAGCTTGGGTTGCTTCTGTCATAGAATGAATAACATCATCACGAGTCATTCGTCCTTGGAATTTTCCGGAAAGCATTTGTTCCGATGTGGAAATGGATAAGTTAAGATATTTTAACTTTGGAACCAGTTGATATGCCACCTCTACGTCTTTTTTGACTGCCCGAAGCCATCCACTTAAACGGATAGGGCTTAAAACTCCCATATCAGCCAATTCAAGATTGGCATTCAAATAGTTGGTTTCATGATGGGTGGTTGGGAAACCAAATTCACTTTGAGTAACACCCATCTCATTGAGATACATGTTGACAATAGTTTTTTCTATTTTGGCTAAACCTAAATGCGCGGTTTGCACCCCATCACGATTGGTTACATCAAGTAAAAAGATTTTTGGCATGTCGTCGATACCCCCTTTAAGTAATGTTTTGTAAAAAGTTTTTCAATTGAGTCATTCCTTTTTCTATGCTTTCTTCTGAAGTGGCATAAGAAAAACGCAGATATCCTTCCATTCCAAAAGCACTACCAGGCACAGCAGCAATGAGGGCTTTTTCTAAAAGGATCTCGGTAAGTTGTAGTGAAGTGTCGATTCGTTGATTCTCAAAGTATCTTCCAAGATAAGAGGAAAAGTCGGCAAAAATATAGAAGGCACCTTGAGGAGCTGGAAAAGTTATATCAGGAATTTCATTTAGAAGTTGCATCATCAACAATCTTCTTTGATTAAATGTTTTTACCATATTCTGTACTATTTGCTGATCACATTGCAAAGCAGCAAGGGTAGCCTTTTGGCTAATTGAGGTTGGATTGGACGTAGAGTGATCTTGTAAACGTCCCATGGATTGTATAGCTGCTTTTGGACCAGCCGCGTAACCAATTCTCCATCCTGTCATGGAGAAAGTTTTGGAAACACCATTAATAACGATGGTTTGTGATTGAGCTTCTGGTGAAAAGGAGGCAATGCTTTTTATTTGAGCTCCATCGTATACCAAATTTTCGTAAATCTCATCGGAAATAATCATAATATTTTTTTCAACAGCAAGATCGGCTATTTTTTTCAAGATTTCAACATCCCAGACTATTCCGCTAGGATTGGAAGGATTATTTAAAATAAATAATCGAGTTTTATCAGTTACTTTGTTGAGAATATCTTCCCAACTTATCCGAAGTGTTTTTGGTTCACAATGAATAAAAACCGGTTTCCCGCCTGCTAAACGGATTTGTTCGACATAGGTTACCCAATAGGGAACAGGAAGAAGGACTTCATCACCTACATCACATAGAGTGAGGATAGCATTAAAAAGTGAATGTTTGGCACCACAAGAAACAATCACTTCGTCAGGATGGTAGGATAAACCATTCTCTTTGTTTAATTTATGGCAAATCGCTTCTTTTAATTCGAGGGTTCCTGATGTCGGAGTATATTTGGTAAATCCCTGATCAATAGCTAATTTAGCTGCATCCTTAATGCATTGGGGGGTATCAAAATCTGGTTCTCCAGCACTAAAGGATAGAACATCCAAACCGTTTTTCTTCATGGCTTTTGCTCGAGCTGATATAGTTAGAGTTGCTGATGGCTCAATCTGGTTGACTTTTTGAGATATTTTCACTGTGTACCCCCTATTTTTAGTTTAAATTTTTAGCGAGCGGTGGGTCAGGTCACACTGGCATCGGAATCGAAAATAAAATTTATATTGATTTCACGAAATTCATTTGGAGTTATTCTTTTCGGTGAATAAAAGCTGGATATTTTATTATGGGTTGGAAAGAACGAAAATCTGTTTAACCCATTTTTCACTTTAAAAAGAGTTTATTCACTCTTATATAGTAGTAAAAGGGAATTGTCAAGAACCTGAATATTTTTTATTGAGAATCTTGAGGGTATAAACCTTTCTAAAGATAAAAAATTCCTGATTTTAAATTGTTTATACCGTTCAACTCCTTGACATGAATTCATAGAATATGGTAAAAATTCTATCATAGCAATGAAGCTCTTCCTACGGTGTCGTGGGAGGGGCTTTTTTGTTTTTCGGTTTAATCAAGGTAACACAATGTTGAGTTAACAGATTAGCGATATCTTTCCTTCAAGGCTTTGAAGAAAAAGCTTCCTCACACCGCAGTGATTGAATTTATTCTTAAATTTTCTCAGCGAAGAGATTTTTAACTTTCCTATTATCCACTATTTTAAACATCGGCAGGGGGATTTAAGAATGGATTATAAGGTTATGCTGGATACTATTTGGGTAATGGTTGCTTCAATGTTGGTATTTTTTATGAATCTGGGATTCGCCATGGTAGAATCGGGTTTTAACCGGTCGAAAAATACTGTTAATATTCTTTCCAAAAATTTTATTGTTTTTGCTGTTTCAACTTTAGGGTATCTCATTCTTGGTTGGGGTTTAATGTTTGGAGACGGTAATGCTTTTGTAGGACTTAAGGGTTGGTTTTTTCTTAATGGTTTAGATAATTCGCCGGCGGTCGGCCAGAGTTATCTAGGGGTTTATTCAGCGCTTTCTTGGGCAAGTGTACCATTGTTGGCAAAATTTTTTTTCAATTAGTATTTTGTGGAACCGCTGCAACGATTGTTTCTGGTGCAGTTGCAGAAAGGATTAAATACCTTTCTTTTATTTTATTTTCATTTATTATGACTATTTTTATTTATCCAGTTACTGGACATTGGATTTGGGGAGCAGGATGGTTGCAGAAGTTAGGAATGCTTGATTTTGCCGGATCAACAGTTGTACATTCCGTAGGCGGTTGGGCAGCAATGGCTGGAATAATGGTTTTAGGCCCTCGTTTTGGAAAGTATGGAAATAACGGAAAGATCACCCCTATTCCTGGGCATAATCTTTCTATCGCAACCATGGGTACATTTGTGCTTTGGTTTGGTTGGTTTGGTTTCAATCCTGGTTCAACCATGGCCGCTGATTTTAATGCTATTAGCCATATTGCAGTGACTACCAATACTGCTGCAGCAACAGCTACTTTAAGTGCAACCATAGCCTCTTGGGTAATTTTAGGAAAACCAGATTTGGGGATGACTCTCAATGGTTGTTTAGCAGGTTTAGTGGCAATAACCGCTGGTTGTGCTTATGTAAGTATTTCTAGCTCACTTATTATTGGATTGATATCGGGTCTTTTGGTTGTTTTATCAGTAATAGGTTTTGATCGGCTGAAATTGGATGATCCGGTTGGAGCTTTATCGGTTCATCTATTAAATGGGATATTTGGAACACTGGCAGTTGGTTTATTTGCTCAAGATAAAATAGGAGGTATTTCTTCTCCAAATGGTTTATTTTATGGTGGTGGCGTAAAGCTTTTTTTAGCGCAACTAGCCGGAGTGCTCGCGGTTGGGGCTTACGTTTTCATAATATCGTATGTTATTTGGTTGGTTTTAAAAATCACTTTAGGAATTCGAGTAAGCTTACAGGAAGAAATACAAGGTTTGGATATTGGAGAGCATGGTAACTATGCTTATCCAGAATTCCTTATTCGTAAAAATTATTAAGGAGATGGATAACATGAAAAAGATAGTAGCTATCATTCGCCCAGAAAAATTAAAAGCAATCATTAAAGCTTTGGAAGACGTGGGGTATTCTGGGTTAATGATTACAGAAATTGAAGGCCATGGAAAACAGCGAGGGATTGTTCAACAATGGCGAGGAGAAAAATACAAAGTTGAGTTTCTTCCGAAAAGGAAAATTGAAATTATTTGCAAAGAAGATGATACCGAAAAGATTGTTCAGACTCTCATCCAATCGGCTCGTACTGGTGAGATTGGTGATGGAAAGATATTTATTTCCGAAGTTATCGACGCTATCCGAATTCGTACTGGAGAAAGAGGAGACTCAGTATTATGATAAATTGGTTAATAATTCAAAGATAACTTATTTCTTTTTAGGATTGGCTTTCACGCTGCTTTGCAGTGCCTAAAGAGGATGAAAACCAAGATTCGATATGCCAAGGCATGTCGTTACATTAATCAAAGAAAGAATGGGCACAATACATTGTGCCCCTATAATTTTATATTCTTTGGTAGGGGCTTGATTTATCGTGCCCGGGTATTTTCAGGTTAGACCCTCATGACACTTTGGTGGCACCAGATGAGGATGTTAAGAACCAATTTCCCGCTTTAGCAAAGGGGGAAAGGGGGATATGAGTTTTTCCTGCTCCGTCATTGCGAGGAGGTCAACCGTTTTTTGGTTGAGCGACGTGGCAATCTCTACCACCCTGTTTGTTATTCTGAGGAGTCCGGTGTCTTCTCCCGGACGACGTGAGAATCTCATCTTTTTCAATACCACAATTCAACACATAATAAAAGATGAATCATGAGATTGCCACGACCTCAACAAACGAGGTCTCGCAATGACGGATTGGGTTGATG
>DPKX01000126.1 GCA_003542295.1 Candidatus Atribacter hydrocarboniphilus | reverse complement strand
GAATTCATTTGATGGTATTTTTAGGGTTGACTTCTCTATTTAAGAAGTATTATTGATGATTTTTTTTACTGAGGAATTGTTGAAGTTTATAGAAGGTGTAAAAAAATGGCGGAGGGAGTGGGACTCGAACCCACACAGCCTTGCGGCATACCGGTTTTCAAGACCGGCCCCTTGCCAATTCGGACATCCCTCCGCTCAAACCGCAGATGATATTATACCGGTTTTATAATCTTCCTACAACAGGAATTATTCATACCCCATCAATTGATAAGAAGTATCTAAAAACTCCTGTACTTGAATCCCATCATCAATGGTAGCACCCATCGATGGTTTCCCAGAAAATTTCTGGAGAAAATCATGAGCACAAGCAATATGAGAACGAACCCATCCAACAGCAAATTTTCCCGGAATTCGGTTTGGATAAGGATATTGCTGAACAGATTCAATTTTCTGGAAGCCCCTTTCACCCCCATAAGCTCCTGATCTTTTTCGGGCATCAAAAACTTCTAAAAAATTAGGCTGCATCGAATTAAAACGAATTGCTCCCAGGTGACCTTCAATTTCCAGACGCATTTCATCGCAACTTCCGGTAGCGAATCGGCTCACTTCTATGGTACCTGGAGACTGGTTTTCAAGCACAAAGTCGACTTGAGACCAGTCATCCACTAAAACTTTTTCTAATTCTTGAGTATGAGACTCACTTAAACGCTCGGTGATAAAAGTCCTTCCTTTAGCGCTTATAATTGTTGTTTTCCCGAGAAGGTAGTGGAAAAGGTCGGAAAGATGTGATCCCAAATCGGCAAGAGCTCCACCGCCAGCGATTTCTTTTTTCAATCTCCAGCTCATGGGTCGGGTCGGATCACCATATCCTGAGTGGAGATAAGTACCACGTACTCGATAGATTTCACCAATCAAACCATTATCAAAAAGTTGCTTAGCCCTAAGAATCGCTGCAACAAAACGATTTTGAAATGACATTCCAAAAACTACTTGGTTCTTAAGAACTACCTGTTTCATTTCTAACGCTTCATCAAGCTTCATAGCAAGGGGCTTATCGCAATATATTGCCTTCCCGGCTTGAGCTGCACTTAGAACTGCTTTTAAATGGTGGGCATTGGGAAGAGCTATTACAATGATGTCGATATCTTTCCGTTCACAGAGTTCATCAATTGAACTGGTTACAAAGGGAACTCCGGTTTCTTGTTGAGCTTTAATGGCGGTATCTGGCCTAGAAGTACAAATACCACGGATCTCAGGAATATAAGGAAGATCGGTGTAATAATAAGGAAGGGATTGAAAAGCTAAAGCGTGTACATTTCCAATAAATCCAAAACCAGCAATTCCAATTCCAACTTTTTTCATCTCAAATCACCCGATACTGAGGAGTAATAAGCTCTAATCCTTGCATGTAAGGACGAAGTACATCAGGAATAACAACTGTGCCATTTTCCTGTTGATAATTTTCTAAAATAGCGACTGCGGTGCGACCAATCGCCAACCCAGAACCGTTTAAGGTATGAACAAAACCGATTTTCCCGGCTTTATTTCTATAACGAATATTCGCCCGTCGAGCTTGGAAGTCTTCGAAATTACTACAGGAAGATATTTCTCGGTAGGTTTTTTGTGATGGAATCCACACTTCGATATCATAGGTTTTTGCCGAGGAAAAACCCAAATCACCACTACAGAGGGCAACTACTCGATAAGGAAGTTGGAGCGCTTTAAGCACTTCTTCGGCATTGGCTAAAAGCTTTTCCAGTTCATCATAGGATGTTTCAGGTGCAACAAATTTAACTAACTCAACTTTATTGAATTGATGTTGTCGAATGAGACCACGAACATCTTTTCCATAAGAACCAGCTTCCCTTCTAAAACAAGCCGTATAAGAAGTATAGTAAAGGGGAAGAATTTCATCAGGCAGAATTTCATCAGCATGATAATTGGTCACAGGTACTTCAGCAGTTGGTATCAAATAAAGGTCATCCTGGCATTTATAGAGCTCTTCAGCAAATTTTGGAAGTTGTCCGGTTCCGGTCATTGCTTTCGAATTCACCAGGAAAGGAGGAAAAATCTCTTGATATCCATGTTGTTGGGTATGAAGGTCAAGCATAAAATTCATAATTGCTCTCTCTAAACGCGCGCCCAAACCTTTGAGGACCGTGAAACGGGAAGCGGCAATTTTAGATCCCCTTTCAAAATCAAGGATATCCAATCCTTCTCCAATATCCCAATGAGGACGTGGTTCAAAATCGAATTCTCGGGGTTTACCCCAGCTCCTAACCACTCGGTTACAACTTTCATCTTGCCCGATTGGAACCGTTTCGTGGGGTATATTGGGTATCCATAACTGTTTCTCTTTCCATTCATCTTCGGTCGCTTTCAACTTATCATCGATAATTTTGATTTGTTCGGCAATATTTTGAACATTTTTCATTAAATCTTCAGTATCTTTTCCTTCTTTTTTCAGAAAACCGATTTTCTTGGATTCCTCATTTCTTTTCTGTTTTAAAAGATCAGCTTCCTGTTGTAATGATCGGCGTTGATCATCTAAAGAAAAAAGTTCGTCCAAATCAAACTCGGTGTTTCGATTTTTAAGGGCGGTTATTATTATTTCACGATTATCTCGTACCCATTTCCAATCTAACATAATTGTCGCTCCTTTATTGATAATTATCTATCCTTTCATCACGGCAATTGGTTGAGCATAGACTATTCGATGTGCCAAACCCGCTTTTTCCACCACATCAACCACTTCTCCAACATCTTTATAAGCTGCCGGGATTTCTTCACGAAGGGTTGCATTGCTCTCAGCCATCACCAGTACTCCTTTTTCTTGTAATTCATTAGCTATATTTCTTCCTCTCGATGACCTATCAGCTTCTGACCGGCTCATTACCCTCCCTGCCCCATGACAAGCTGAACCAAAAGATTCCTCCATTGCCCGAGCGGTTCCACACAAAATAAAAGATCCGGTTCCCATATCTCCAGGGATAAGAACCGGTTGACCAACCGAGCGATATTTTTCTGGAAGATCTTTTAGTCCTGGTCCAAATGAACGAGTCGCTCCTTTTCGGTGGACACAGAGCTGCTTGGTCTCCCCATTAACCCGATGTTGTTCAATTTTTGCAATATTATGAGCAACATCATAAAGTATTTCCATTCCCAAATCTTGAGCAGAACGATGAAATACTTTCTCAAAGGATTCTCGAACCCAATGGGTAATCAGTTGACGATTAGCCCAGGCAAAATTAGCAGCACATGCCATAGCGGAAAAATACTGTTGTCCTTCAATAGAATGAATAGGAGCACAAGCTAATTGGCGGTCAGGAAGATAAATGTTATATTTTCTCATAGCATTTTGCATTACCCGTAAGTGATCGGTACAAACCTGATGGCCAAATCCTCGCGATCCAGTATGAATCATAATTAAAATTTGATCGGGATATAATCCAAAAACCTTGGCTATCTGAGGATCAAATATTTGTTTTACCGTCTCAATTTCAAGGAAGTGGTTTCCAGAACCCAGGGTACCTAATTGACTCTTGCCACGTTCGAAGGCTTTTTCACTGACAGCTGCCGGATCAGCTCCTGCCATAGCTCCCTGTTCTTCAATCATCAATTTGTCTTCATTCCAACCAAAACCTCTTTGTATTATTGCTTTGGCTCCGTCACGAAGAATCTTTTTAAGATCTGGAAGTGAAAATTTAATTTTCCCTTCCGATCCCACTCCTGAAGGAACAGAATGAAACAGGGTGCTTAATAAATCCTTTTTTTTAGGGACACATTCCTTAGAACTTAGTGTAGTCTTAATCACTCTCACACCACAATTAATATCAAAGCCCACGCCACCAGGGGAAATAACCCCATCATCAAGGCGAGTCGCCCCAACACCACCAATGGGGAAACCATATCCCCAATGGATATCTGGCATAGCTAATGAATGCCCTACAATTCCCGGAAGACAAGCTACGTTCGCTACTTGCTCTGGGGCCTGATCTTTTCTAATTTCACCAATCATATGCTCATTGGCAAAAATCAATCCATCAGTTAGCATGCCCTTTTTGTATTCTCGGGGGATCAACCAACGCCAATCATCTATCTTTTTTAAAGGACCATTCCAAATATTTGACAT
>DPKX01000030.1 GCA_003542295.1 Candidatus Atribacter hydrocarboniphilus | reverse complement strand
AGACATTCAGTCAAGGGTAGGTCTTTATCATCGAGATCTTGGTAACGTGGGTCTTTGCCTGGAAACCGAGAGTCAGATTTTTCTAGGGCTGGAGGTTGAATGTCATAACTCCTTCTCCAAATTTTTACCTGTTCTTCTCCAAATTTTGCTGCGGTTTCGGCCTTATTTAAACCTTGCAAGGCACCATAATGACGTTCATTTAAGCGCCAGGATTTTTCTACGGGAATCCACATTAAGTCCATTTCATCAAGAACAATCCAGAGGGTGCGAATTGCACGTTTTAGAACTGAAGTAAACGCTATATCAAAAGTGAAACCCTGTTCTTTTAGGGCTTTCCCGCCAGTGTGAGCTTCTTCCATGCCTTTGTCAGATAAATCAACGTCTGTCCATCCGGTAAAGCGATTTTCCTTATTCCAAATGCTTTCTCCGTGACGAACCAGTACCAACTTTATCATATTAAAAAACCTCCTTTTAGGTTTGTGGATTATTCATGGTAACGAAATCAAAAACTTAAAATCGAAAACATTATTATACTGTATCTCTTTAATTTTATCCTAACCTTCCAGCTATTCATCATATCAAAAAATGATAACCTACTTTCAATTGTTGGTTATTTTATCCTTTTTTTAATTAAGAAATAAAGAATTTAAACAAACTGCCGATTTATTATTATATCCAAAGAATGAGCCAAGGGGTAAATAGAAATGGATCTTAAAGAGACAGTTCGACAGATTTTAGAACAATTTCAAGCTATTGCTCACCAACTCCCTCAATTAGTGATTCAAATTGATGGAAAACAAGTTGGAGCTTTCTTGGATAAAGGAAATGAGTATAAAATTGACGATGAGAAACTTCAGTTCATCGTCAAGGAGATAAAAAATCGATATCATGGACCAGTTAATAGCCAAATAGTCTTAAATATTATTGAAGATTTGGAGAAGGATTACTATTTTAATCGTATGGAAATGGTTTTTCAAAAAAGCCCCTTTAGCAAACCGGTTAATGTCTTTTTTGTTTGGAAGGGAGATCTCAGTGAAGAACAGCAAAAAAGAGTATTTTTAGCCACCGACTTATGGCTTCGATTGGGATTAAAGGTTGATTTTGTGAATTTAGATGATGGTTTATATCGTCAATTTTATGATGAGTAGCAAAAACTAATAATTATCTGCTCTTAAAAAACCTCTTTTTTCATTTAAGGACCATTGGACCATTTATGATAAATGGGTTCTGTTCATTTTTTAAAAAGGTCGTTTCTTAAAAATTTCGGGTAATAACTTTGGAAAAGTGATTGGTTATTGGAATCTCGAATAGTTTCTATGCTTGTGGGATCGAGTTTGACAATAGTCATGCTTTCTTTTCCTTGGTAATCTTCAACAACGATGTTCCCCTCAGGATCACAGACTAGCAATCCGCCGCCAAAATCCTGTCCAAGTGAGTTACAACTGGCAATGAAGACGCGATTATCATAAGCTCTGGCTGGAAGAAAGACGTGCCAAGATTGTTGTCGATCCTTCGGAGTTCGTGCCGATGCATAGGGACAAAAGATCAGTTCAGCTCCTTGAAGAGAAAGAAATGTTGTTATTTGGGGAAAGTGAAGTTCCCAGCAAATTTCAACAGCGAAACGAACCTGGGGAATCTCAAAAACCAGTAATTCATAACCAGGAGAAAAAAATGCAACTTCGTGAGGAGCTAAATGTGTTTTACGATATTTATAAATATTTCCATCGGTCATACAAATAACTTGAGTAATATAGGGATTCAGGTTATGATTTTTTTCACAAATACCGGCTAATATGGTGATTTTTTTATCCTGAGACCATTGGGATAAAATCTTTGAGCTGTAACCAGGTAAAAATTCGGCATATTCGGGACTATTTTTTGGTGAATATCCAGTTACCGAGAGCTCAGGGAAACATATGATATCAACCTGATTTAAAGCTGCATCATCAATATATTTTTTAATTTTGGATAGATTTGCATCAATTTTTCCAACTTCCGATTCCATTTGGACTAAGGCAATAGTTAAGTTTTTCATAATATTTCCTTTCTGTTTACGCTGAAATGAATCCACACTTATTCATTTAAAATTATATTATTATAGTTATAACTTATTATATTTCATCAACTTGACTTTTTATGAGTAAAGAGTATAATAATTTGTAGCCACAGGTTCTGAGGAATAAAAAACCGAAGGGTTGGAAGAAAGAAGTTCCCGATCGAGAGATAGGAATTTCGAAGTTTTCCCGAGAGGGAGAGTGGAAGACCAATCCTGAAGCGCTTCGCTATATTAGAAAGTGATTTCTTTTTTCGGAGCGAGATTTAGGTTCAAGAGTTTGTCAGAGCCTGTGGTTTTTTTATTCCTCGATTCATTAACTTCTTTTAACTGCTTTATGAGTAATCAAAACCCTGAAAAGGTATAATATTTTTTAAGAAAAAACCATTTGTCCGTTTCCAATAGATTAAAATCAAAGGAGGTCCAATTCTAAATATGGAAAATCTTGAATTTTTAGAAAAACCAGTTTTATTTTCTCCCAGATTGATCATTGGATTATCGGGGTGGATGGATGGAGGATATGTATCAACCGGAACTATTATTTATTTGAATAATAAGTTGAATGCAATTAAAATTGCAGAAATAAATCCCCACCCTTTTTATATATATAATTTACCAGGATCTATGGAGGAAATTGCCCAATTTCGCCCTTATACAAAAATTACCGACGGATTAGTAAATGAAGTCCAGTTTCCAACTAATGAATTTTTTGCTGATACTCATAATAATCTCATTTTATTCTCTGGTAAAGAACCAAATATTAATTGGGATCAATACTGTCAAATATTATTTTTTATGTGTGAAGAGTATCATATTCAAGAAATATATTTTATTGGAAGCGTCAACGGTTTAACTCCTCACACTCGAGATCCACGGGTTTATAGTTCGGTAAGCAATGAAAAATTAAAAAAAATTCTTGAGGAAGAAAATATCCGTTTTACCACTTATGAAGGCCCTGCCAGTTTAGTTACCTATCTCACCTTTTTGGCGAAAGAGAAAGACATAAGCATAATTAACCTCATTACTGATGTACCAATGTATATCCATGCAACCAATCCAAGAGGGATTATCTCCATCGTAAAAAAAATCACAGCTTTGCTTAAATTAAACCTCGATTTTTCAGATTTAACTCCACTGGTTGAGCAGTTTGATAGTAATATGGCTATTGCCATGCGTGAGCAACCGGAGTTGGCCAAACAAGTGAAAAAACTTGAGGAAAATTATGATAATGAGATAGTTACTGATAACCAAAATTTCGAGGAATGGTTAAAAAAGCATGGGATTGATAACCTTTAGTCTTTTCTGAAAATATAATGATGGGAAAAGTTGCTTTTATTGAGTAGGAGGTATCCCTCGAATCGTAAAATCACATTTTTAGAATATCTTTTATTTCATTACCTTTCATTGTGGGTATTAAACTCTAAAAATGATTTAAGTTCTATTTATAATACAAAATTAAGAAAGACTACTGTAAAAGCCCAGAAACACCTATGAAATTCTGCTTGATTTACTATAGTTATAGTTAACTCAAAAGGCATTTAAATATAAATAATTGGAGGAAGCCATGAAAGTTCTTTTTGGAAAATCACCTTTTCAGCTCCAATGGCGAAATACACCTGTTCCCAAGCCTCAATCAGGACAGGTATTAGTACGGGTTGAAGCAGGGGGTATTTGTGGAACCGATCTCCATTTTCTTCGAAATAATGAAGACTGGACACCTTTAGGTCATGAGGTAGTAGGAACCATTGAGCAGATCGGTGAGGGTGTTGATGACAGTCTGATTGGGAAAAGTGTAATTGTAGAAAACCATGCAGCTTGTGGGGTTTGTAAACAATGTAAAAATGGACGTTCATTGTATTGCGAAAACTTAACAACCTACATGACCGACCAAGCTGGTTTTTCTGAATACCTTGTGGTGAGGCAAGATATGGTGCATGTTTATGATAAGAAGCGAATTGATTTTCTCCATGCTTGCTTAGCCGAACCGCTTACCGTGGCATTAGATGTAACCTTACGAGCTGAACTTGAGCTCAATGATGAGGTTGTTGTCTTTGGACCAGGGCCCATTGGATTGATGGTGGTGAGCTTGGCTAAATTGCAAGGAGCCCGTCGGGTTTTCCTAGTTGGTTCCAAACGATCTACTCCAAGGGGAGCTTATCGTTTGGAATTAGGGAAACAAATGGGTGCCGATCTGATTCTGAGCTATGAAGAAAATGATGTGGTAGGTGAGATTTTGAGTGTTGTTCCCAAGGGTGTCGATCGAGTCATTGTAACAGCGCCTCCTAAAACCATTGCCGATGCTATTCAGATATCCCGTTTTGGAGGTATTATTGCATTTAATGGAATTGAATATGGAGAAGGAAGCCAAATAACTTTTGATGCCAATGAATTTCATTTT
Organism: Candidatus Atribacter hydrocarboniphilus; assembly: GCA_003542295.1. Classification (GTDB taxonomy): domain Bacteria; phylum Atribacterota; class Atribacteria; order Atribacterales; family Atribacteraceae; genus Atribacter; species Atribacter hydrocarboniphilus. Next base: position 1,596 of record DPKX01000030.1, on the reverse strand, counting down.
AAAAAGTTACAGCTCAGAGCCTCTCATGCAATTCCGAACCATTATTTTCCTATAGCCATTGACCTTCTGAATCGACATAGTTTTCCTTTGGAGGCTTTGTTGTCTCATGTTTTTCCATTTAATGAGGCAGAAAAGGCTTTTCAAATAGCATCAAGTCAAAAAGAAAAGGTTGTAAAAGTCGTTTTGAAATCTTAGTAGTCTTTTCTTTATAATAACTATTAGAACCTTTAATGCATATAAATTTTTCTCGTCCTTTTAAAAGGTTTTAAGCTAAATATCATTTCGGTAAAAACTGAATAATTTTCATTATAAATAATAATTCGAGGAGGAAAAATACCATGATAAGAGAAATACCAGAAGCCGAATTTCATCAAAGGATCGAACGAATTCAGAAAAAATTAGTTGAAAAAGATTATGACGCTTATTTAGTTCATTCCAATGAAGCAGATCATGCGAGTGTTCGATACCTGAGTGATCATTGGCCAATTTTTGAAACAGCGGGAGTAATCATTCCAAAAGAGGGAGATCCAATCTTATTGATTGGACCAGAAGCTGAACCTTTTGCCATTCAAAGAAGTAAAATCAAAAAAATTCGTAAACTACTTGCTTATCGAGAATCGGCTGAGCCTGATTATCCGGATATCCAAGTATCAAATTTTAAGGAAGTATTTGATGAAATATCAGGAGGAAAAGGAATTAAGCGTTTAGCATTAGGAGATTACGCTATTCTTCCTATGCCAGTTTATGAAGGAATAAAAGAAGCGTTGGGGTCAAAGGGAGAGATTATCCGTGCTGAATGGATCATTTCCGATATGCGAGCGGTTAAGTCGGAGAATGAAATTGCCATGATGAAAGAGGCTCACCGAATTAGCGAATTAGCCCTTGAGGATCTTTTAAAAGAAATGAAAATTGGAATGACTGAGAAAGAAGCGATGGGTATTCTTTATCATGCCATGTATAAGCATGGCGCTGAATGTGAAGCCTTTCCTAACTATATTTTTGGAGGCAAACAGACACAAAATGCTATTGCTCGGGCAACTTATGAAAAACTTGTGCCAGGTCAGATGATTCAACTTTGTGTCGGAGCTCGATATGGTGGATATGCTTCTTCAGTTGGGCGTCCAGTTATTTTTGGAAAAATGCCTCAAGAAATGAAAAAACAAGTGCAGTTTGGGTTGGATGCTCATTTAATCACCTATGAATGGATTAAAGAAGGCGTCATCGCGAAGGATATTGCTGAGAAGTATTACCAGTATTTTGAGAAACATGGGTATGCTCAGTACTATTTATATGGACCATGCCATGGTGCTGGTATTATAGAAGTTGAAAAACCCTGGATGGAAAAAACTTCAAATTATCCTTTGAAGGAGAATATGACTTTTATGGCAGATACCTTCTTCACCACCCCAGATTATGGCTTTCGTTGGGAAGATGGTTTTCGAGTAACCAAAGATGGATGTGAGGCATTTTCTTCTGCTCGGAGCGAGATAATTGAGTTATAACCTCATGAGATGGAAGGGTATGGCAAGGCTGCCAGCCATATTATGGTTTGCACCAGATAAGAATGAAAGCCCAGGATTCGACATGCCATGGCAT
>DPKX01000241.1 GCA_003542295.1 Candidatus Atribacter hydrocarboniphilus | reverse complement strand
AGATCCTCACGCCCTCACAAAGCGAGGGCTCAGGATGACGTCATTTTTTATTTAATGCTTTATTATCATGATAAAAATTAGGAAAAATGATACAAAGGAGGATAATGAGTCACCCCATGATTGAGGTGAATGATATTGTTGAAGGTTCGGTTGTTGGCATCACTAAATTCGGAGCGTTTATTGAATTAGAGGACGGGAAAAAGGGGCTCATCCATATTTCGGAGATATCAAATCAATTTGTTAAGGATGTGAATGACTTTCTTAAGGTGAACGATAAAATAAAAGCCAAGGTTATTCATATTTCTGATGACGGTAAAATTGACCTCTCGATAAAACGGCTGAATGAAGATGAAGAGTACTTAGAGAAATTAGAGAAAAGTAAATCTATGTTTGAGCAAAAGTTAAACAAATTTCTTAAACAAAGCCAGGATAGGCTTACTGATCTAAAAAAACACCAGGAAAATAAACGTAAATTCCATTGATTTTTAATTTATAGTATTGGTTCATGAGAGGGAAACCAATGAAAACTGGCTTCCCTCTTTTCCTTTATAATGCGTTAACTAAAGAAAGTTTTTTAAGCGATCTTTTTCTTCGATAATTTCCCCATTTTTATCGACTACTTTTAAAACCCCTTTAACAATTCGAGTTCGAACTTGACCACAAGCCTCAGGGTTTCCTAACAGATGGGGTGCATCCAAAATGCCTTTTTGGATAGCACGAGCAAGAGTAGCGGGAGAAACCCAGGGGTCATCTCCGTCCTCCTTATGATGAATATTTTTAATAGCCTCAAGAAGGATTCTCGCTTCATTGATCAAACGTTTTTTTTCTGCTTGAATCACTTGATCCTTTTCCCAATCGGGAAAGTCGAAAAGCAAGTCCTTGATAACACCCTGGACAATCTCGGCACTTTCAATGAGCTCATTGGGATAGATAAGATGATCAGCTTCGCTATAACCAACAACGTGAATAATATCCGGTTTGAGAACCAAGCCCAATGCTGTGGATGCCCCTAATTGTCCTTTAGCAATGTTCATATTGGTGGAAAAATGAGCCAATCCACCCCGAGTTTGGGTATAAATAGTAAAATCCTTATTTTGAAGAGGGGTAATTAATTCTTTTTTGGCAAGCATTTTTGCTAAATCAGCTCGTGGAGAGATTCCATTGGGATTATTGAGCATATATTGAGCAATGTAGTGTTTTGCACCGGCTTTTTTGGCATTGTATGCTGCTAAAAAAAAGGCAGCACAGGCGACACTATCCGGCGCATCTCGCAGGCTCCACTGATGAGATTCGTTGACTTCCAGAGGGACACCGAGAGCTGCATATCTTTGCATGGCTTTTTGATTTTCAGCAATAGCAGCTTTAATTGAACGTTGAGAGCGGCCATCAAGTTGACTATACCAGGTTAAAGGGACTGCGCCCCAAGCGATGTGAATGGTCTCAAATAACAATTGAGCCCAGTCTTCCAGATGATTGGTTCCACTATAGCAACGTAACAGTGGAAAGTTGCCGTTTCGAGAGGCAGCATAGATTCTTTCCAGGTCCTCACGACTCCTTATCGGAACACCACCAGCTCCACTTTCATCCACTTTCATCTTTTCAGGTTCAAAAAAGAACTCTTGGGCATTTTGGTCTGGTCCCAAAGAAATAACATCAATGGTTTTTGACTGGCTGATTTGAGAAACACCTTTAATAGTTTCTTCAAGGCTTGGTCTTCCAAAATGATGTCGGAGGAGAGGGAAAGGTTTTTTAGCAAGAATTCTTTCGGGGAGAGTAGTGGGATATTTTTTATCGGGAGGGATATCTTGGGTAGTTTGATGAATACTTTCAAGAATTTCATCAAAACTCTCTTTGCCGCTGAAAATATATTGAAAAACACCGACACTCTGAGCGATTGGTTGTAAAGCTGGTGTACAGCTAAGAATATAGGTACTCTGGCCAAGAAGATGATTTTCTTCTAATTGATGGCGTAATTCGGTGAAGAGAGTTCGAGCTGAATCTTCACTTAAACGATAACCTACGATAACACGTTGGGGGTTTTTTTCTTTAATACATTGAATTAATTGGTTGACTGGAATTGCTGGTCCCAAAAAATAGGATGTGTATTGGTATTCTTCGGCTAAACTGAGAAATCGATAAATTCCGGCGACATGAACACAGTTTCCCAGGGAAGCACCAATTATGATTTTTTTCTCTACCATGACAAAACCTCCAATTATCAACTTGAGTTCGCTTCCACCACGACCATTTCTCGTATTTCTTTTACACTGAGTCCTGCTAGCCCCAGCTTTTCTACCGTTCTTCCTTCTGAAAAGTAATCCTTATTGTGAAGAATGTTGGCCAGCTGGATCATGCAATCTATGGTTGGAGTTGGGATTTGTAACATTTTTCCAAAAGATGAGATGGGAACCAGACTCATTGGAACATCCTCAGTAATATAACGAGTAAAAATGGTGTAGGGAGCTCGGATTCCACGGTAACCAGGATTGTTTTGAATTGCCTCGTAGAGATTTCTCCCATAGGCATCATAAGCGGAATAGAGCCATTCTCGTGCGGTAATAGCTCGGATTCCTAAAGCTTCGGCTACCTTAACTCGTTCACTGTCAACTGCTTCAAGAATTAAAGCAACTGATGGGGTGATCCCATCGATATAATAATCGAACTCACCATGAGTGTTCTCAATGCGAGCAGCGTTGAGAATGGTTAAAGTGGGGTGGAAAATCGCTCCAATATTGTTAAAACTGGTTTTGAGGACGTTATCCTCAGGAACAAACTGGGGAAGCGCTTTTCGAAGCGACGTTACTACCTCAACGGTTTTATAAGCTGGAATAGCTGCCACAGGAATACTATTTTTAATTCGGAAGATTTTTACTTGGGCTGGACCGCTGATCCGACTGGCAAAAAGAAAGGTTTGAGCTTCGGAGATGATCACCTCAGCGGTTACATTTCGCTCTTTAAATATTTGCCTGAACTCCAAAGCACCACCAGTTCGGCCGGGATTTAAAACAATGATTTGACCATTTTTGAGAAAGGGAACGAGATTTTCAGCCATGAAGCGCTGACCAGTTGCCGGAACAACCACCATGATTATTTCAGCATCTTTGATTGCTTCTTTGATGTTAGAGGTAACAACATTTAATGGAGCAAATCCCTGTATTTCTCCTTCGACCTGAACACCGCCCATCAGCCTTAAGGAATTTAATCGGTCAGAAGATCGATTGTATAAGTTGACCTTAAAACCTTTTAAAGAAAGATATCCAGCCAAAGCTTGGCCGCCATGACCAGCTCCTAATACTGCATAATGAGTTGCATCAATTGCGCTCATGTCTTATCCTTTCTATAGCAATTTGAAGAAGCTTTTGTACCATTGAACGATAGTCTACATCGTGATGAGAACACATTTCCGGGAAAGCACTATGTTTATAGTAGAGCAGTGGCAGAGCATTTATTTCAAAAAAGAGAGGCAGGTTTTCTTTTTGATCAAAAATGAGATGGAAGGTAGCAAAGTCTTTGAGGTTTAGTTCACGGAAAATTTTTATGGCCATGCTTTCTAACCTGGTTTTATGCTCATCACTTAATTTTGCTGGGCAGGATATATCATCAACGTACCCTTTTTTGCTTTCGATTTCGTCATCAAAAAGGGGTTTTTCTCGGGAAAGATTCAGTTCCATAATAGGGAGAACCTCGGGGTTATTCCCGTTTCCCCAGAGACCGATCACCATTTCTCGACCCTCAACGAATTTTTCAATCAATACTTTCTCACCGGTTTGGTTAAAAACCTCTTCAGCCTTTTTTAGCAGGCTTTCCTGGTCATTCACTATTGAATCAGATGATAACTTAAGGTAATAACCACGAAAGCGAGATTTTATTATATAAGGATAAGCTAAGCTATCAGGTAGTGAATCCCCAGGTGACCATTGGATAGATGAAGTGGTTGGAATACCAATACCCCTCAAGGAAAGTTTGGTGAGAGACCGATCAAGGCAAAAGGAGTGAATAGTTGAATTCGAACCAAGATAGGGAATATTCAGGGCATCTAATAATGACGGTAAGAAAGCTTGATCGTTTATTTCTGATGAACAAACTGCAAGATTAAATACAAAATTTGCATTTTGATTCGAGAGAGAGGGAACTAATTCTTCAAGCGGGACATCGACATTGAGTTGATGGCAGTCCCAACCCTTTTGTGTCAGGGCTTCAATAACCATAGAAACTGTTTTTCCCTGTAAATCGGGCCTATTGGAATAAAAATTCTTTTCTCTTTCTTCAAATATCTTTTTACTGAATGTAATGAGGATTTTTTTTATACTCATCAACCCCTTTTCGAGAACATTTGGTCAAATTTTAAAAACTAATTTTTTATAAAAGTTGTCCATACTGTATATATAAGGAGAGGTGAGTTGTGAGCTAAGAATAGGAAAAATCTCACCCTCATCCTCACCTTCTCCCANNACTCTGAATCGTCATTGCGAGGAACGAAGTGACGTGGCAATCTCATGAGTTCAATCTTTATTAAGGATCTCATCTAACACCGCAGGCGTCATCCTGAGCCCTCGCTTTTTGAGGGCGTGAGGATCTCATCCTTTAATTTTTTTTATTTCCAAATTATTTTTAAGGATGAAATCTTTAGGTCTTTAGGAAAAGAAACGCCAGATTGTCGTTTTTATCATCAATTGCTGCTTCTTTTATCCGGCTCACGTCTCACTTCTCACGACTCACTAATTCTAATAAATGAGATTGCCACACTATTCAACTCAAAGATAGTTGGGCTTTTGGGATGATAGCTTTAGACAGGTATTTTCATCTTCGTTTAGAGTTGCCAGGCAGTATGACTATCCATTAAAAATATGTATTTATTTATATCATAAAAAGGACCTTAGAAGCAAATAGGAAGGAGAAGGCTGTATTTTCTTTTAAAAAATTGATAAGATACCGTTGTTAGTTCAGAGTGAGGTTCTTAAAGATTATGATTGATGGGATGAAATTAGCCCTTGAAGAAGCCCAGAAAGCCTATGACGAAGATGAGGTTCCGGTCGGAGCCTGTATTGTTCGAGAGGACCAATTAATAAGTGTTGGTCATAATCGTCGTGAACAAAAACAAGAAATAACCTCTCATGCTGAAATTGAGGCAATTCAGGAAGCTTCACAGGTTCTAGGGAGCTGGAGATTGGAGGGATGCGAATTATATGTCACATTGGAACCATGTTTGATGTGTGCTGGTGCCATTATCCAGGCTCGCATTCGGAAGTTATTCTATGGTGCCAAAGATCCCAAAACTGGTGTTGCCGGAAGTGTTCTTGACCTTTTCAGCAAAAAACTGTTTAATCATTCTGTTGAAGTATATAGCGGAATTTATGAAGATCATTGTAGCCAATTATTAAGACTGTATTTTAAGAAAAAAAGGGGTATTGGAGAGGTGGCCGAGTTGGACGAAGGCGCTCGACTCGAAATCGAGTAGGCAGTGCTGAACTGTCTCGTGGGTTCGAATCCCACCCTCTCCGCCATTGAGGAAAAAAGGAGTATAATTCGAAGTGTATGAAAGGGATTTTCCTTATAAAGAAAAGCACCTAACCCCTACTCAGATTTTTTAAAAAAATGATCGAATCTTAACTTCAAGGCTTAACCATTTACTATCATCAAAGAAGGTTGTTTTTCTCTCAAATAAAAAACCAATCTCTTATTTATAAAGAGGAATAAATATTTAAAAATAAAAAAACAAATTCCTTTACAAGCCATTTTAATATTGACGAATGGTGTCCTTGAAGGTATAAATAATAAAAATATTATTTAGGAGGAGGACAGTATATTTATGAAAAGAATACTTATTGTAGTAATTTCTTTATTCATTGTAATGGCAGGAACATTAGCCTTTGCACAAGAACCGGTTAAAATTGGTATAGTTATGAATCTTACCGGTCCTTGGGCATCAATTGATAACCCCAGTGCCAATGGTGCGAAATTGGCAGCCGAACAAATTAATAAAGCTGGGGGTGTGTTGGGTCGTCAGATAGACTTGAAAGTTGTTGATACCAAGGCTGACGAGGGAGAAACCAGTGCTGCTGTTGTTCGATTGATTGAAAATGAAAAGGTATCAGCTTTAATCGGATACGGAGATACCCATTGGGTGAATATTGCTGCTTCGATGGCAAAAGAATACGGAGTTCCTTTTATGACTCCAGGAGCTACCCATCCTCGTATCCCCGAGCGTTTTGGGGCTTGGCTGGCTTGCTTTGGAGATAATGCTCAAGCATCAGCAATTGCCGAATATGCTGTGAGGGACCTTGGTTTGAAAAGAGGCGTCATTTGGGTAGATACAGCAGTTGATTTTAGTGTTGCTGTATGTGCTTTCTTTGCCGATGCTTTAAAACACTACGGTGGTGAAGTTGTTTACGAAGACTACTTTGAAGTAACCTGGAAAGATTTCTCCGCCATGTCGGCTCGATTAAAAGAATATCAAGATAGAGGCGAAGTAGATTTTGTATATGTCGGTGCCATACCTGATAACTGTGGTTTAATTGCCAAGCAATTGCGAGATAATGGAGTTACCATCCCAATGTTTGGTGAAGATGGTTTTGATACGCCACTTTTAGTTGAAACCGGTGGAGAAGCTGCTGAAGGCGTCATTTTTGCTACTCACGTTTCATTAGAAGATCCCAGCCCAATTATACAGCAATTCAAGGCTGATTATCAGGCCATGTACGGAAATCCACCCGAGAATGCTTTTGCGGCATTAGGGTATGACGCTGTGAAATTAATGGCAAAAGCAATTGAATTGGTTGGAAGTGATGCTCCGGAAAAGATTCCAGAAGGTTTAGCCCAAATAAAAGATTTTCAGGGAGTATCTGGAACCATCAGCTATGAAGGTGGCAGTCAGATTCCAAATAAGTCAGTTTCGGTCATTGAAGTGAAAGATGGAAAGTTTGTTACAGTTAAACAAATTGCTCCAGAGTATTTGTCCGATCCAACCATTGCAAAATAGCATTTTTACTAAAAGCGGACTCATATCAATGAGTCCGCTTTTGTTTTGCTCTATCTTTCCTTCGTCGTTTCCTTTTTTAATGAAATTTAGATTGTCTTAACCCGGCAGTCTAAAAAGAGAGATCTATGAACGGAGAAAGAAATGCCTGATCCAATCTTGAAAGTGACTGATTTGTGGAAAAATTTCGGGGGCCTTACTGCAGTAAATGATTATCATCTTGAGCTTCCCCTGGGAATGATTTACGGACTTATCGGCCCTAATGGTGCTGGAAAAACCACAATTTTTAATCTTTTAAGTGGGGTTTTAAAACCCAATCGAGGTCGTATCGTTTTTAATCAAATTGATATTACTCAGTTTCGACCCGACCAGATAACTCGGGTTGGTTTGACTCGAACCTTCCAGAATCTCCGTCTTTTTCCATCGCTTAGTGTTGAGATGAATTTAAAAATTGCCAGCCACATCCATTTGCATTATTCTTTTGTTTCTTCACTTTCGAACTTACCAGGTTTTTTTCACTCAGAAAGAGAAATGCAAAAGAAAGTTGATACCATGTTGGATATTTTTGGTTTAACTCAATATAAAGACGAATTAGCGACCAATTTACCCTATGGTTTACAAAGAAAATTAGATATTGCTCGAGCCTTGATGACCGATCCAAAGGTAGTTCTTTTGGATGAGCCATCGGCAGGAATGAATACTGGGGAGTCAGAAGATTTAGCCCGGCTTATTCTTCAAATTAAGGAGAAATTTCATCTCACTCTGGTTATCGTTGAGCATCGAATGCCTTTTCTAATGGGTTTAGCCGGTGTTATTCAGGTATTAGACTATGGTTCAGTGATTGCCCAGGGTACTCCTGAAGAAATACAAAATAATCCTCAGGTTATTGAAGCCTATTTAGGAACGGGTGATACCATTGCTTAAAGTTAAAAATCTTAATGTGAAATATGGAGTCATACCAGCTCTTCAAGATATTTCAATCGAAGTGAAAACCGGCCAAATAGTATCCCTCATCGGGGCAAACGGTGCTGGGAAAACGACCACTTTAAAAACAATTATGGGGATTCTAAAACCGGTGAATGGGACCATTGTTTATCGTGATGAAGACATTACCCGGATGTCGACTCCACAACGGGTTCGCAAGGAAATATGTTTGGTTCCTGAGGGAAGGGGTATTTTTAATCGCTTAACTGTGAGGGAAAATCTTTTTTTAGGAGCTTATCATCGAAGTGATGAACAAGAAATTAATTCAGATTTGGAGAAATCATACTCCCTATTTCCTCGGCTTAAAGAAAGGGAGAACCAGATAGCTGGAACGCTGAGCGGCGGGGAACAGCAAATGTTAGCAATCGGCAGAGGTTTAATGTCACGACCAAAACTGATGCTTTTAGATGAGCCTTCCTTGGGTTTGGCTCCTTTGGTAGTTCGAGAACTCTATGAATTGATTCAAGAGATTTTAAAGCAAGGTGTTACCATACTTCTGGTTGAGCAAAATGCTACGATGGCGATACGAGTTTCCGATTACGTTTACCTTATTGAAACTGGCAATGTGAAATTAGAGGGAATCCCCAAAGAAATTGAATCTCTTGAAGATGTGAGAAAGATTTATCTGGGAGGTTGATTATGTTTTCACTGGGCTATGTTTTACAACAAACGATGAATGGTGTTATTTTAGGTTGTATTTATTCCTTATTGGCATTGGGAATGACGGTAGTTTATGGAATATTGCGACTTATCAACTTTGCTCATGGGGCACTCATCACCTTAGGGGCTTTTTTTGTTTATTTTGTGAGTGTTCGTTACGGATTATCCTTTATTGCAGGTATATTTTTGGTAATCGGGTTTGGCGGTTTAATGGGCTTAGTTTTAGATATTGTTGCCTATCGA
>DPKX01000021.1:3191-5964 GCA_003542295.1 Candidatus Atribacter hydrocarboniphilus | reverse complement strand
TGGATTATTTTGGACAGCAGTGATTATAAATATTTTTGAAAAATTTTTTGGAAAAAATCGCATTCTTGAATAGCTTGCGATATACTACCCTTAAGCAACCATGGGGGGAACATGAAAAGTTATTATGGCAAAAAAATCTTAGAGATTATTCCCGATGAATACCGACTAATTGTCGGTGAAATTGTTTTAGTCGTTGCCTTTTTCCTAATTGCTTCACCTTCAACCCTTTTCTTTCATAGCACCATGGGGATTATGAGTCTTCTTGTTGCTTATAATATCTTTTTTCTTGGTACCAATTATCTACGGCTCTCTTCTCAACCTTTCATTTTTAGTATTAGCATATTGTCTATTGTTTATATTGTCATTGATTTTATTCGTGTTTTCTTGCTCTGGAGAAATCCCTTTTTATTGAGGAATATTATTGACTTGACCATCCAACTCTGGTTGGTTGCTCGTTTTGCCGAGTGCGCTGTTTTTTTAATCGGTTTTCTCGCTTGGTTTAAAAGATACCGTTTTTTATATTTGGGACTTATTTATTTAGGCTCAGTGGTATTTTTATTTTGTACTTCATTTCTGTGGAATGTATTTCCTCGAAGTTATCAACCAGGTTTAGGGTTAACCAATTTTACTTTAGTGAGTGAGTATATCATCAGCGCTTTTATTTATATAACCTTGTCTATTCTTCTTTTTCGGAAAAAGAAAATTTCCGTTTCAGTACTTCGTCCGCTCATTATTTCCTTGATTCTTAGTATTGGAGCGGAAGTGATATTCACCATGCTTCGCAACCAATATGGTTTTATGATCGAATGGCGGGTTATGGTGAAGTTTTTATCTCTCCTCTTTATTTATCAGGCAGTCGTCCAAGCTATTCAAAATAAAAACGGAAAAGCCCGCCTTTCCAGTCATTGGTGGAGTCATTTTAAACAAAGTACTCAATCCCAGAGGGAAACCGATGACCATGGATTAGACTAGGTCTCTTTCTCTCTTGATAATTTTAATCTTCCCGACCATATCCAATCTTTAGTTGATAACGCTCAGGACCTTCTCTTTCGTTTCCAGGCGATTGAACCCATAAAATTGGAATATATTAATCCTGCAGCAGAAAAAATCATCGGATTTTCCCCGTCGGAATTTTATGCTAACCCTACTCTTTTTATTCAAAGAGTTTACCCTGAGGATCGACCGCTTTTGGATTTATACTTAAAAAATTCCTCTGCCCTTGATAAGCCACTGGCTATCAGAATGGTTAGGAAAGACAGCACAATTATCTGGATGGAGCATAAATATGTACCGGTTTATAATCGAAGGAAAAAAATCATAGCTGTAGAGGGGATTGCTCGAGATATTACCGAAAGGAAGAAAGCCGAAGAACAAATTCGATATATCAGCTTCAATGACCCACTTACCGGATTATACAATCGTGCTTTTTTTGAAGAAGAAATTTCCCGTCAAAATTTTCCTGAAAACCATCCCATCGGTATCATTTTAGGAGATGTGAATGAAATTCACTTAGTGAATGAAAGATTCAGTCATCAGGAAGGTGATCGGATTCTGATTGATACCGCTAATATCTTAAAGAGGTTTTCTCGAAATCAAGATATTTTAGCCTGCTGGGATGAAGATGAATTCATACTTTTAATACCTCAAGTCGATAATGAATATCTCCAGTTTACCGTAGAATCAATACAAAAAGCATTACATAATATCGAAACCAATCCTCTCCAAGTCAGTATTTCCTTTGGATATGCCGTGAAAGAAAATCAAGATCAATCGATAGGTGAAGTTATTGAAAAAGCTGAAGGATGGATGTATTGGAAAAAATTGACGAGAAGCAGCGAGCTCGGCCAAGACCTGGCTACTGCTATTGAGAAGTCGCTTCGTAAAATTACTCAAGAAACCGAAACTCATTCCGATCGACTCCAAAAAATTACCCAAAAAATTGGCCAAGAATTAGGGTTTTCCCAAGAAGAACTCCATCACTTGAACCTTTTAGCTCGGCTGCACAATTTGGGAAAAATTGCTACTCCCAAATCAATATTAAATAAATCTGGGCTTCTTTCTCCGAAAGAATGGGATATGGTAAAACGACATCCCAAGATTGGTTATCAGATCGCCTTGAATTCTTCAGAATTAACCCCGATTGCGGAAGCTATTCTTTCTCATCACGAGAGATGGGATGGTACCGGTTATCCACAAGGATTAAAAGGGGATGCTATCCCGCTCCTGTCAAGAATTATTGCTATTGCCGATACTTATGATGTGTTGGTTGATGGAAGGATCTATAAGAAACCGATAGCCAAAAAAGAAGCCTTAAATGAGATAAAAAAAAGGTGCGGGTTATCAATTCGATCCGCACCTGGTTGAGGTATTTCTAAGAGTAATGAGTCAATAGGTATTTTATTATTTCGAGTCGCTCATTGTTTCTTGTCGCTGTCTTTTATTTTACTTCTACCCATTGATTGGTTTTAGAACTCTTCAGAATCGCTTCACACAAAAGTACTTCTCGAAGACCAGCCTTAAATCCTGGATAATTTTTTGGAGCGGATGGATCCAGAACAGCTTGATACACTTCTTTGAAAAGTTGCTTGGAGGTATCAGGAAAACCTTCATTATGCCCTCCAGGGAAGGAGACAATTTTCCTGGTTTCACTGTCTAAGAGCGAAGGATCTTTTAAGAGCGTTTGGTTCGCTTGATCTCGATATCCAATCCAGAGTTCATTGGGTTTTTCCGAATCCCAGGCAATAGCTTTTTGAGAACCATCTATTTCAAAGTA
>DPKX01000021.1:0-3168 GCA_003542295.1 Candidatus Atribacter hydrocarboniphilus | reverse complement strand
CCTCCTTTCCCAAAATGGAGAAGAACGGTTGCGTAGTCTTCAGTTTTAATTGAAATATCCTGATAATCTTCGGGTTGGAGAATTTTTCCTGCATAGGTTTCAACTGGTTTCAATGGTTTTTTCCGAATAGGGTGAAAAGTGGCAAAATCCGCAAAGACTTCAATTATTTCCTCTCCAGCAATGAATTCAATCATATCCATCCAGTGGGACCCGATATCAGCAATTGCTCGTGATTCACCGCTCATATCTGGTTCCAACCTCCAGTTGTAATCAGTGGGATAAAAGAGCCAATCCTGTAAATAGGACCCATGGACAGCAAAAATTTCCCCAAGCTCACCCTTCTTAACCATGCGTTGTGATTCTCGAGTTAAGGGATAATAACGAAGATTAAAATGAATAGCATTGACCAACCCTTTCTTGTCAGCAAGTTCAACCAGCTCCTCGGCTTCCTGGCGGTTCATAGCTAACGGTTTCTCACAGATAACATGCTTACCAGCCTCGAGTGCTTCTTTGCTCATCTGGAAATGGAGATGGTTGGGAGTACAGATGTGTACTATTTGAATTTTATCGTCTTTTAGTAAATCACGGTAATTTCCAAAATGGTTTTTCACACCATACTGGAGAGCTTTATTCCGAGCAATTTCGTCATTAACATCAGCAAGGCTAATGACTTCAGCTAAAAAAGTACGCCGTGCTGCTTCGATATGGGCAGGACCAATAAAGCCAGTTCCAATCACACCAACTTTAAGTGAATGATTCATATCGCTTCCTCCTTTATAGATATTATGTTTTATAAAGATATTAGGATTAGTCTACCATTATTTTCCCATGAGCTGATTATTCTTATCATTATAGGACGTTTCTTCGGAAATGATGATCGGGCAATTTTTGATGAATAAGCTTACTAAATAAGGATCGAATTGACTTCCAGAACAGCGCAAGAGCTCATTAATGGCTTCTTCTTTGATGAGAGGTGATTTATAAGGTCGGCCGCATCTCATGGCATCATAGGCGTCGGCAATAGCCATAATCCTGGCTAAGAGGGGGATGTTCTCTTTGTAAAGACCTCGGGGATAGCCAGTCCCATCCCATCGTTCATGATGTGCCCAAATAGCATCAGCAATGGTAGATATTTGATGTATAGCCTGGGCTATACGGTAACCGATTTCTGGATGTTTTTTTATTTTTTTCCATCCGTCTTCATTGAGCGGGCCGGCTTGGGAGAGAAAGTTGATATCCATATTGATTTTGCCTAAGTCATGGAGGTCGGCTAAATACATGAGTTCTTCTTCAGAATAGGGAAGATTGAGAACCATTCCAAACCAGAGACAAAGCCGACAGAGATCATTTGAGTGCCAGGTTTTCGGTTTCAGATTACTGATAAAAGTAGAAAGCATCATACGTCGATAATGATCAGATTCTATTAGTTTTTCTTGATACATTTTTTCTTCCGCGTCAGCAATGATTTTCTGAAAATTTTGATTGGGTAAAGAATTTGTCGAAACTCCAAGTGAAATACTGATGGGGATTAAAATATTTTCCTGGATCTGACATTCATTTCTGATTCGATCACAAATTTGTAATGCCGTTTCATGATCGGTCTGGGGAAGGATAATGGCATATTCATCTCCTCCCCAGCGACTGATTATGTCTTCCTTTCGGCAGCATCTTTGTAATATTTCAGCGGTTTTTTTTAGGAGTTGGTCTCCTTCTAAGTGCCCAAAGGCATCATTTAATATTTTTAATCCATTTACATCACCTATAATGACACTAAGAGGATGCTGTCGTTCAGTGTTTAGCCTTTTTAACTCTTCTTCAAAAAAGGGTCGGTTATAGAGCCCAGTCAAGCTATCGTGAAGGCTAATATATTGAAGTTTGTCTTCCGCTTCTTTCTTTGCAGTAACATTCTCTCCAGTAATGATCATTTCCTTAAGTTTTCCCAATTCATCAAAAATTGGAAAAATTTTATACTGTAACCAAAACTTTTTTCCCCATCGGGAGGTGTATTCCCCGTCCTTTGATATTACTTGGTTTTTTATTAATTGTTTATAATCATCATTAAAAAACGGTTGTTCCGGGACAAAAAGATTTGTTAGGTTAATATGAAGTATTTCTTCTTTATGAGGTGTTCCTAATATTTCCAACATGTGTTGGTTGATATCAAGAATTTCCCCACTAACATCAACTTTTAAAATACCAATTGGAGTTTTTTCGAAAAGATCTCGATAGTTTTTTTCACTATCTTTAATTCTTTTTTCATTATATTGCTGCTGAGTTATATCACGCCCTACTAAAAGAACCCCATTTTTACTTCCTTGGAGGATACAGGGATTTGAGCTCCAATCAATAATTTTTTGAAATTCATCTTTATGGGAAGGAAACTCGGTAATGAAATGGGCATCGGAAAGAGGACTCTCAAAATTTTGATCTTGGATAAAATCTTCAATGGGTACAGATGAAACAGCATCTTTAAATAACTCCCGGCACCCTTTTCCTAATACATCCTCACCGAAAAAGTCAATACCCGGCTGGTTAAGCCATTCAACTTGTCCCTTGTGGTTGAGTTGAAGGATGATTTCAGGAACGGCTTGGATCAAGGAAGTTTGTTTTTCCTCGACCCGTCTAAGCTTTTTGAGAACCTGAGAAAGCCGAAAACTGATGTAGATAAGAATGATTAAAAAAGCAAAAAAGGTTAGGAAAAGTTCCTGGTACGATTTATAAAAGAGATACAGACCAGCAATCCAATAGGAAGCTGTTTTTACGCCTTGATTCGGATTTCCTGGGGAAGGCGAAAGATAGAAAACCCAGGTTTCCGGATTCGTTGCTGATCTCCCATAGGAGACATCCTTCCACTGTGGACCAAAGGTGATGACATCAACAACTGTGTCTCCATCTGGTGCAGTTAAAATAATACTCTCTCCGGTTTTGGAAAGCTCAAAATCGAGATGAAGAGGACCATGGTCAGGATTTCCATCAGCAATGAGAACGATAAAGCCGCCACCGGGAACGATGGTTTCCTGGTGATAACCTTCCGGAATCTGCCATTTTAAGGGTTCGTTCAATTTATCAGATATATAATAACCACTTATATCGATAGGTTGGGATGATGTATTATGAATTTCGATCCAATCATTTATTTTTCCCGACTGGTCTAAAATTATGGAACCA
>DPKX01000295.1 GCA_003542295.1 Candidatus Atribacter hydrocarboniphilus | reverse complement strand
CCACTTTCCCAAGCTATAGCTGGAGAGCTGACCGCAAAAGATGCTCTTGACACTGTAGCAAAAGCATTTGAAAGCATATTGGATAAAGCTGGTTACTATAAATAATATTTAAAATTTTTTCTACGGGGGAAGATATAAGCTTCCCCCCGTAGTTGGAAACATTTAAATTGATTGGAGTGTCTTGAAGGAATGGCCTTTTCCATGAAAACTCAGAAAAAAATATTCCCTTACCTTCTGCTTTTACCTACCTTGGTACTTCTCATTTGTATTGTAATTTACCCTCTTATTTATTCAGCTAACTTAAGTTTACATTCCTACGACTTAAAAAAATTTACTCAAGGAATGCAATTCATTGGCATTCAAAATTACCTTGATGCCTTAAAAGATACTCAATTTCTTAAAGCTCTAAAAGTGACCTTTCTATTTATGTTAATTGCCATACCAATTGAGTTTATACTTGGATTAGCGATTGCCCTGTTGTTGAATAAAGATGTCCGAGGGAGCAAGACCGTCCGGACTTTAGTGGTTATTCCCATGATGGTAACTCCAATTATTGTGGGGTTACAGTGGAGGTTTTTATTTAATTATGATATGGGTTTAATTAACCAAATCTTACGCCTTTTCCATGTCAGTCAAGGTATCAATATATTAGGTAATTATAAATATGCATTATTTGGAGTCGCTTTAGCTGATATATGGCAATGGACACCCTTTGTAATATTACTTTGCTATAGCGGTTTAAGATCGCTTCCAGTTGAACCCTTTGAAGCCATAACGATTGATGGAGCAACCAGCTGGCAAACTTTTAAATATTTAACTATTCCATTATTAAAACCAATTATCGTAATAACCGTTTTATTGAGGACCATGGATGCCTTCCGTGTTTATGACATGATTTATACCTTAACTTTTGGGGGTCCTGGTTCATCAACTGAAACTGCTAGTTTCTTTGTATACCGAGTGAGTTTTAAAATTTTTCAAATGGGGTATGGAGCAGCTCTGTCATATATTTTATTGATAATTACCATTATTATTGCCAATATATTTGTTAAATCCTTAAAACGAGTATGGGAAGGGCAATAACAGGGGAGGGAAGTGCATTTGCCTTCAATTAATAGAAAAAGGAAAATAAGAAAACGTCCATCTAACTCATGGGTTTGGATAGGATATATCGTGATTCTAGTTTTTTTCTTAACTCCAATTGTATGGACGATATTAACTTCATTTAAACCTCAAGATTTAATTCATTCAGTAAAACCGGTCTTTTTTTTCAGGCCCTCGCTTTTTAACTATCAGGATGTTATACAAAATAGCTACATTTTAAAATTTTTTTACAATAGTATTATTATTAGCATTGTTGCTTGTTTAATAGCAATTGTTTTTGGAACGCTTGCAGCTTATAGTTTTTCTCGTTTTAAAATAAAAAAGCGAGAAGATATTGCTTTTTGGATTCTTTCAACTAGAATGCTTCCCGCGATAGCCAGTGTTATACCCATTTATCTCATTGCTTCTAATTTAGGATTACTTGATACCTATACCATACTTATTCTCCTCTACGCAAGTTTTAATATTCCTTATGTGGTTTGGATAATGAGGGGTTTTTTCACCGATATTCCTCGAGAAATAGAAGAAGCAGCACAAGTAGACGGTTGCTCGCTTTTCGGTGTATTTTGGAAAATTGTTCTTCCATTAAGTGTAGCTGGATTAGTTTCAACAGCTGTATTCATTTTTGTTCTCTCCATTAATGAGTTTATTTTTGCACTCATATTAACCAGTATTAAAAGTAAAACATTACCCGTGGCAATCGCTGCACTCATAACTGATCGGGGAATTCAATGGGGACAAATGTGCGCATCAGGCACCATTCTTTTGATACCGCTTATCATATTTTATGCTTTTATTCAAAAACAATTGGTTAGAGGTCTTACTTTCGGAGCTATCAAATAAAAAGAAGAGAAAGGAGTTATTTCAAAATGGTGAAATTTGGGATACATCCATACATATGGATAGCACAATGGAATGAGAGTTCTCTCCCACTCATCTCTCAAGCTCGACAAGCTGGATTTGATTTTATTGAAATTCCTTTAGTTGATTTAGAATATATCGATAGTCATGCCATTCTTCAAGGACTGAAGAATGAAGGGATTTTTTGTATTTGTTCAACTGGATTAAACTTAACTACAGATATAACATCGGAGGACAAAGGAATTCGACAAAATGGTATTGACTTCTTGAAAAGATGTATTGATTTAACCGCTGAAATGGAAGCCCGTTTTTTTAGTGGCGTAACTTATTCAGCATTTGGAAAAAATGTTGGTCGACCACCATGCTTAGATGAATGGAAATATTCTGCTGATGCGCTTCGAGAAGCAGCATTATATGCCGCAGAAAGGTCAGTTATAATCGGTATTGAGCCAGTGAATCGTTACGAAACATATCTCATCAACACTGGCGAACAAGCTCATCAACTTATTGAGATGGTTGGTGAACCAAATCTTAAAGTTCATCTAGACACTTATCATATGAACATCGAAGAAAAAGATTTCTATCAACCCATCTTTCAACTTGGAAATCTATTAGGATGTATCCATCTTTGTGAAAATGATCGAGGTATTCCAGGGACAGGGTTAGTGAGATGGGATGATATTTTTCGAGCCCTAAGAGATATCAACTATCAAGGGAACGTTGCTATTGAATCATTCGTGGCTAATGTTCCAAAAATTGCAGCTGCAACCTGTATTTGGCGGTCACTTGCTCCTGATGGAGATACTCTTGCTAGAGAAGGACTTGCCTTCTTAAAATCAATTGCTCAAAAAGAAGGTTTATAATCATTCAAAAAATTCTTTTGATTGCTTTTTTGTCTATAACTTCTCAGAAGTGAATAAGCTTGAATAATGAGTATCTAATAAACTGTTCATGAATTCGTATTTAAATCTATCGATTAAAAACTAAAAAAACCAACTGATAGGCAAAAAAAGCGATGGTTCCTATAAGAGCAGAAAATTTCCCTTTAATCTTGTTAGCTACTTGAATGCCTTTTGAAAAAAGAAAAATAAACCAAACAAAATAAAGGGCAAAGAGAATCCAAAGAACGGTTCTCAATACTGTTGGGGAATGAAGAGCCAATTCGCATTTCGTCTGATTGATAAAAAGAGAGATGGTAAAGAGTAGGGATGGTTCACAGTTGGTTGGAATAAACCTTTTTCGAAGTGAAAGAAGAAAGGCCATAAAAAAACCACGGACTCTAACGAACCTTTTT
>DPKX01000243.1:17756-17997 GCA_003542295.1 Candidatus Atribacter hydrocarboniphilus | reverse complement strand
TCCTCGCAATGACGGATTGAGATAGCTATTTTCATCTTAATCTGGTGAGGCGAACGTAGTATGAAGTTCTTTTCTTATATTAAGACTTTTTAGGGGAGATATGTTCATTACAAATTGAGAAATTTCTCATAGTCTATTTCTCATAACTATTTGTCGAATATATATCAAAAAATTATTCGTCTGTCAAATCATTGAATGAATATATTTAAATACTACTCAAAATTGGGGAAAAAGGGGGGAA